>DASTJU010000237.1:0-2877 GCA_035716295.1 Chthoniobacterales bacterium
AAAAACGAAGGCGACCGTCGATATGTCAGGCGCGAAACCTTGGAGGCAAAAGGGAACTGGACGCGCGCGTGCCGGTTACGCTTCGTCTCCGGTTTGGCGTGGCGGCGGAGTCGTGTTCGGGCCGCACCCCCGCGATTATTCCAAGAAAGTTTCGAAATCAGTCCGGCGTCTGGCATTGCAGAAAGCGTTGAGCGAACGGATCAAGGCCGGCGACGTCCTGACCATCGACAAGTTCGCCGTTTCCGAAATCAAAACGAAGGCCTTTGTCGATCTTGTCCGGAAACAAACTGACGCCGAGAAAGTGCTGATCATTTCGGATTTTTTCGATGACAAGACGCACAAGTCCGCGCGCAACGTGAAGCCGGTAAAACTTGCGACCGCGGCCGACGTGAACACGGAGCAGTTGCTCGCGTTTCAGAAGATTTTGGTGACACCCAAGGCGCTCGAAAAATTAGCGGAGAGAATGCAATGAGAGAGCCGCACGAAATTATCGAGACGGCGTCACTGACTGAGAAAGCGACGCTGCTGAGCGAGAAACAGAACAAGTATGTTTTTCGGGTTAGCCCTCGCGCGAACAAAATTCAAATCAAAGACGCGGTTGAGCGTTTGTTTCAAAAGAAGGTGATCGGTGTGAACACGTGCAACTACGCCGGCAAAGAAAAGAGCGTTCGCGGACCGGTCGGCCGGCGCGCCCATTGGAAAAAAGCAATCGTGACTCTCGCGAAAGGCGAGAAGATCGAGTTGGTCTAATTTTATGGCGCTTAAAAGTTATCGCCCACTGACACCGATTCAGCGTTTCAAGCAGACACCTGCTTTCGATGAAATCACGAAGTGGAAACCGACTCGCAGCTTGCTCGAGCCGAAGAGAAAATCGGGCGGACGCAATAATCACGGCCGGCTGACATCGCGCCACATTGGTGGCGGGCACAAACAGCATTACCGCAAAGTCGATTTCAGACGCCGTAAGCACGACGTCGCAGCCGAAGTGATGGGGATCGAGTACGATCCGAACCGTTCGGCGCGAATTGCTCTTATTAAGTACAGCGACGGCGAGCTGAGCTATATCCTGGCGCCGAGTGGTCTGCAGGTTGGCGCCAAAGTTGTCGCCGGCAACGATGTCGCGCCGGATCTTGGCAATTCATTGCCGCTGCGCGCGATTCCGCTCGGCACAAATATTCACAACATCGAGTTGAGTCCCGGCCGCGGCGGGCAGGTGGCGCGGAGCGCCGGCCAGCAAGCGATTCTCAACAACCTCGAAGGAGGTTACGCGCTGATCAAAATGCCCTCGGGCGAAGTGCGCCGGATTCACGAAAACTGTTTCGCCACCATCGGTCAGGTTGGCAATGTCGATCACATGAATGTCGCCAGTGGCAAAGCTGGCCGCACTCGTTGGCAGGGACGTCGTCCGCATGTCCGCGGCATGGTGATGAACCCGATTGATCACCCGATGGGCGGCGGTCAGGGCAAATCAAAGGGCGGCGGCGGCCGGCATCATCCGGTCAGCCCATGGGGACAATTGGCCAAAGGATTCAAGACTCGCAACAAACGCAAGCCGAGCGACCGCTTCATTTTAGAGCGGAAGCGCGGGAAGAAGAAAAGTTGATTATTATGGGAAGATCACTAAAGAAAGGACCCTTCGTCGAATCGCATCTTCTGGAGAAGATCGACAAGATGAATGCCTCGGGCTCGAAAAAGGCGATCAAGACCTGGTCGAGACGCTCGATGGTAACGCCGGATTTTGTCGGCCACACGTTCCTGGTGCACAACGGAAAGATATTTAATTCCGTTTTCATCACCGAGAACATGGTCGGCCATAAGCTCGGCGAGTTTTCGGCCACGCGAATCTTTAAGAAACACGGTTCGCACACGGCGAAGGTCACGAAATAATTGAGAAGTTTTTTTGTAGTGTTGGGCTGCTTAACGCTGGCTCGAGGGCTGGCGGCAGAGGGAAATAGTTCTTTGTCAGAATCTAAAATTGAAAGCGCGGAGCAAAAGATCACCGCGGAATCGCTACTCGCGCAGAATGAAGATCTGCGCAGGCAATTGTCGATCCAACAGGAGTCGCTCAAGACTGTGACGGCGAGCCTGGCGGAATCGAACGCGGAGGCTGAAGTGTTTCGCCGCAAGTTTTCCGATTTGGAATTGCGGATGGAAGCGCTCGGCCTTGCGTCGGCGAGCAAAGATCGGGCGAAGCTGGAGCAACGTTTGCTCGCGGCAGTAAGCGATCTTCGATTGACGCAAAAAGAGCGCGACGAGCTTCGCGATCAACTGCTCGGTTTGAACGAAGCGCTTTTGCGATATTTGCAAACGTCGCAAGGCGGCGATGCGCACGCGCGGATGGACGTGGAAGCGCAACTGCGCAAAACGAACGAGCTGGTGGGAAGATCGACATCCGCCAGCGCGCAGGAGCCGCAGCCAGGGTTGATGGACGGCAGTGTGCTCAGCCTGAAAGACGAATGGTCGTTTGTGGTCGCGAACATCGGCGAGCAGCAAGGCGTGAAAATTGGTATGCCGCTCCGGGTGATGCGGGGCGAGCAGAAGATTGGGACGCTCCGAGTGGTGGACGTGCGCCAGCGAATTTGCGGCGCGGTGATTGAGGATTCTGGAAAAGAGAAAATAAAAGTGGGCGATCGCCTCCAGGCGGATGTCCACTCAAATGTGACTTTAAAATAAATGGAAGTTAGAGCGATATACAAGTACGCGCGGATTTCGCCCTTCAAGGTACGCGAAGTGACGCGAGAGATTCAGGGTCTGCCGGTTTCGGCAGCACTCGACATTCTCGCTTTCACCCCCAAGAAGGCGGCGTTCCTGATCAACAAAACGCTGAAGAGCGCGATCGCGAACGCCGAAAACAATGCGAACTTGAAAGCTGACGGT
>DASTJU010000238.1:0-4384 GCA_035716295.1 Chthoniobacterales bacterium
CCTAACGATAAAATCGGGATTAAGATCTCAGCCGCGGGCGGGGAATTGTTTACCACTCATCATGACGTCGTGACCGCGATCGTCGATGGTTTGGTCGCGGCTGGACATCCTCGCAGCAGCATCGTGGTGTGGGATCGTTCCCTCGAAGGAACAAAAGGAGCTGGATACAAAAAGGCTGATGGCTTCGAAATGAAAGCCATTGCTCCGCGAAACGGCTACGATCTGAAAGCGACCTTGACGGCGCCGCTACTCGGAAAACTGATCTGGGGCGACGTCGATTACATCAGCGGCGGCGGAAGAAGTGTGCCTTTGTCGGACACGGAGAACACGAGCGACGTCAGCCACTTCGCGCGCATTCTCTCGAGTGAAGTAACAAAGGTCATTAACGTTCCGGTGATGAGCAACAGCACGACCAACGGCATCGCCGGCTGCCTCTACAACATGACCATCCCTAACATCGACAATTGGCGGCGATTTGCCCAGGGCACCGGTTTCGGCGCGGAAAGCGTCGCTATCATTTATAGCAATCCGGTCATTTCGCAGAAGGTCGTATTCAACCTGATGGACGGCCTGGCCGCGCAATATGCCGGTGGTCCGCAATCGCAGCCGAACTTTGCTTTGCATCACGCGACTCTTTACGCGAGCAAGGATCCGGTGGCGCTGGATGCGGTCGTGCTCAAGCGTCTCGAGGACTGGCGTTCGAAATTGAATGTTCCGCCCATCGGTCGATTGGCGAGTTATGTGCAAACGGCCACCACGGTTGGCCTCGGCAATTCAGACATGAGCCGGATCGAGGTGAAAAATGTCGGCCGCTGACGATTCGTTAGGCCGGCAAACGGAATCGGACATTCCAGTTTCGACTTTGCGCGGATCGATTTTGGCATCGGTCTCACGCTCGTTTTATCTCTCGATCCGGCTCTTGCCAAAAAAACTGCGCGATCCGGTTTCGCTCGGCTATCTGCTCGCGCGCGCATCGGACACGATCGCCGATACGACCGAGGTGCCGATCGATTTGCGGACCGAAAAATTGCGGGTCCTCGCGCGCGGAATCCAAGGAGAGGCATTGGGCAATGCGATTGTCGATCTTAGCAAGTCGCTCGCGCCATTGCAGAAAAACAAAGCCGAGCGCGCGTTGATCGAATCGCTCCAGCCATGTTTGGATTGGCTGGAGCAAAGCGACGTCCTGGATCGCGAAGAAGTCCGGGCGGTGCTTGATCAAATTAATCGCGGCCAAATTCTCGATCTCGAACGGTTCCGAGATCCAAAACAAATCGTTGCTTTGAAAACGTCAGCCGAGCTCGATGAATACACCTATCTTGTCGCCGGCAGCGTGGGAGAATTTTGGACCCGGCTTTGTTTTCGACACGTGCCGAAGTTTACTGCGCGAAGCGAAGACGAGATGCTCGGGATGGCGAAACGCTACGGCATGGGTCTGCAGTTAATTAACGTTTTGCGCGATGCTGGCGCTGACCTTCGCGCAGGCCGCTGTTATTTTCCGGATGAAGACCTTTTCGTGGCGGCGATGGAGCCGTCCCAGATTTTGCGCGAACCGGAACGATTTCAGCCAATCTATCGCAAATGGCGCGAAAAGGCAGAGCGGGGGATCGAGGCCGGATTGCAATACGCCCGCGCGATTCGAAACCGCCGTGTTCGGATAGCAACAGTGCTCCCGGCGCTCATCGGTGCGCGAACCCTTTCGCTTTTACGCGATGCCGGCGCGACTGCATTGCGTCGGCATATCAAAGTTCCTCGACGCAAAGTGCGCGCGATTGTGGCCTCATTAGCTTTCGGTCTCGGTTCGCGATCGCGCATCGAGTCGCTCTATCGCGAGTTATCACGCTGACTGCGCGCGGCTATAAGAAATAGTTTCGCTGTTTCTCGCTGATCGGTTTCTCGAGCCGCTCCAGCACTAGCATCATGTCTTCCCAAACCTTGCGTTTTTCCGAGGGCGACTGGTTTCGCAAGAGATACGCCGGATGATAAGTGATCATCAACGGCGTGCCGTTGAACGAGTCCCAGCGTCCGCGCAGTTCGCGCATCGGCGCGCGCGTCCCAAGCAGTCCTTCAACCGCAACGGCGCCGAGAGCGACAATCACTTTCGGCTTAATGATGTCGATCTGCTCCATCAAATACGGCCGGCAAGTTTGCATCTCACGCGGTGTCGGCGGTCGATTTCCGAACGAACCGGCCGGGACGTCGGGCCGGCATTTGAGAACGTTGGCAATGTAAACCTCTTCCCGCGGAAAACCCATTGCCTTGATGATCTTGGTGAGCAATTGGCCGGCGCGACCGACGAACGGTTCGCCTTGCGCGTCTTCATCCGCGCCCGGTGCTTCGCCGACGAACATAATATCGGCATCGGGATTACCGACTCCAAAAACTGTTTGCGTCCGCGAGGTCGCGAGGTTGGGACATTTGGTGCATCCAGCGACTCGGCCTTGAATCGAGGCCAACTGTTCGATCTTGTCGCCGCCTGCCCGCCGTGGGCTTGGCGAAGGCGGGTCGATCTTTGTTTCGCGAAAGTTTTCGGAGGTACGAGCCGGCGCGAGTTGTTTCAATGCTTCCAGAACAGTTCGCGATGCGCACGGACGACATCCAGTCTCGTCGCGCATGCGCTCGAGGGTTTGAAGGACCGTTTCGAGCGCCTGCGGGAATTGCATCAGTCGGATAATGTGAAGTTTTGCGCGGATCGGCAAATGATTTTGACTCGCGAAGGCTTTCGGAGTTGATGATGCGGCGATGAGTTCGAAGCTGAGCGACTACGATTATCGATTGCCTGAGGCGCTGATTGCCAAGCGTCCGCTGCCGCGGCGGGACGAGTCGCGCATGATGGTCCTGCATCGTGACTCCGAAAAAATCGAACATCGACAATTTCAGGATCTGAGAACTTTTTTGCAGTCGGGTGATTTACTGGTCATGAACAACACTCGCGTTCTCGCTGCGCGCAGATTTTCGGATGATCACGCCGTCGAATTCTTGTTCTTGGAAAAGGTCGGGCCGGCGCGCTGGAAATGTTTGATCAGGCCGGGCCGAAAGATGCGGCTCGGCGCGATCACGAAGATCGACAACGTAACCTTGCGCGTTGAAGAGATTTTGCCGGACGGCGAACGGATCGTCGCGCTGGACGAGGATGTCGATCTTTATGTGGGCGGATCGATGCCGCTACCGCCCTACATCGGTCGCGAGAGCGAATCGATGGACGAACAACGTTATCAAACTGTTTTCGCGCAAACACCGGGCGCGCTCGCCGCGCCGACGGCCGGCCTGCATTTCACACCTAAAATTTTATCCCAAATTCCTCACACCTTTGTGACGCTCCATGTCGGTCCGGGAACTTTTCGGCCGGTCCACTCCGAAAATGTCGCGGAGCACCGGATGCACGCCGAATCGTTTTCAATTTCCGAAGATGCGGTCGCTAAGATCGACAACGCGAAGCGCATTGTAGCGGTGGGGACGACTAGCGTTCGTGTCTTGGAATCGGCGCGTCGCGAAAACGGCAAACTGGTCGCGCAAACCGGATCGACCGATCTTTTCGTTTATCCGCCGTATCGATTCCAGCATGTCGATCTTCTCTTCACCAATTTTCATCTGCCGCGCTCGACCTTGCTGATGCTGGTGAGCGCCTTTGCGGGTCGGGAATTCTTGCTGCGAGCGTACGACGAAGCGATTCGCGAAGGCTATCGGTTTTACAGTTACGGCGATTGCATGTTGATCTTGTAACGTTATCCTCCGCGCAAATGGCAGAGGCCGATCAACCCAAAGGCGAGCTCGTGATCCAGACGATCGCTATGCCGAAAGACACAAATCGCGATGGCGACATCTTTGGAGGTTGGTTGGTTTCGCAAATGGATTTAGGCAGCGCCATTCTCGCGGGACAATTGGCCAAGTCGCGCGTTGTCACCGTGGCTATCGAAGGAATGGCGTTCCTTAATCCGGTGCGCGTGGGTGACACCGTCGCGTGCTACGCCTGGGTTGAGAAAATCGGTCGCACTTCGATGCAAATCTGTGTCGATGTTTGGGTGACTCGTTATCGGACGGGCGAACGCATCAAAGTCACGAACGGCGTTTTTACTTACGTGGCTCTCGGAGCTGACGGAAAACCGACTCCGGTGAAACGCGATTAACGTTTACGGCTGCGCCGGTTCTATTGCACCCGACGCGGAGGCGGTCACCGGGGGAGCCATTGGCTCAACCCAGGATCCCGGAGAACCTTCAACGCTCGTTGTTACGATAGGCTCGCTCGGCACTATTGATTTCATTTTCAGCTTCATCTGGCGATTGGCCGCTTTTTGGGCACGGGCGATGTCGTGCTGATGGTGACGAGCATTTTTGCGAACATAATGGCGATAGGCCATTCCCTGGCGGCCGTTTTTCGTCATGTAAG
>DASTJU010000239.1:0-4645 GCA_035716295.1 Chthoniobacterales bacterium
CGACCTTGCACGAAGCGGATGTAAAGAAACGCCGCCAGGCACATTACCCATAGCACGGATAGATTTCCCCAGTAGTGATGCGGCAAATCCTGCATCGTTCCTAAAACGATTCCGGCAAAAGCGAGCCATTTGAGTGTGACCCAGCCGAACAGCTCGATATTCGGATACACAGTCGCAAAGGCAATAAACATGCCGATAGAAAGTTCGTACGAGCCGTAATACATCCAAGCTCGGCCGAACGGGACCCAGCTCGAGATTACCAATGGCGGGATGATCAAGAGCATGGCGAAAAGTTGAATGAAGCGACGTCGCCCAAGGAATTCTTCCAGTTGGCGACCGGCCCAATACAGAAACAGAATGTTGAAGACAAAAAAGAAGTCGGCCGATTGCAGAAACGTGCAAGTCAATGGCTGCCAGAACGCGCCGCGAATGAAAATCGGATATTGGAACGCGAAGATCATGAAGTTCATCGCCGCGGTCTGGAACGCGACCGTCGCGAACATGCCGAGCACGTAAAGTGCGCAGATGATGGTGATAATCCGGACCGGGTAGCGCCCAATCCACGTTACCGGTCGATAATCATCGGAGGTAGTGACTCCGAACATGCTGCAATAGACAGCCGCCGTTTTCCTCACGCAAGCGGTCGTTCGTAGAGGCTGAAAAATTTCTTGGAGAAGCGCGTGAAACGGCAGAAATTGGATATTCCGCTGGATTAGACCAGGACGGACACCATCACTAATGAAAAACATCGCGCCCCCAATTTCGCCGCCATCTGGAATCGGTGACAACAAATCGCCGAACCAGGCCGTGCTCGATTGGGTGCACGAAGTCGAGCTCCTCGCCAAACCGGAAAATGTCTTTTGGTGCGACGGTTCGGAGCGCGAGCATGATTACCTGCTTCAGGAAGCGATGCGTCAGAATGTCCTGATCAAGCTGAACGAGAAAAAAGTTCCGCGCTCGTATTTGCATCGTTCCAATCCGAACGACGTCGCCCGGGTCGAGCAATTCACTTTTATTTGCACGCCCACGAAAGAAGAAGCCGGCCCGACCAACAATTGGAGCGACCCAGCCAAGACCTACACCAAACTTCAAGGATTGCTCAAAGACGCGATGAGCGGCCGCACTCTGTTTGTCGTGCCTTACATCATGGGGCCGCCCGATTCGCCGCTGACCAAAGTCGGCTTCGAAATCACCGATTCGATTTATGTCGTTCTCAGCATGCGAATCATGACCCGCATGGGCGAGATCGCGGTTAAGCGTCTGGGCAACGATCCGAAGGCCGAATGGAACCGCGGCGTCCACTCATTATTAGATGTCGATCCTGCGCGCCGCTTCATCTGTCATTTCCCGCAGGACAACGCCATCATTTCGGTCGGCTCCGGCTACGGCGGTAACGTTTTGCTGAGCAAGAAGTGCCTCGCCCTTCGGATCGGTTCCTATTTGGCGCGGAAACAAGGCTGGATGGCCGAACATATGTTGATTCTTGGCGTCGAATCGCCCGAAGGAAAAAAACATTACGTGGCCGCGGCGTTTCCGAGCGCATGTGGCAAAACAAATTTCGCCATGCTGATTCCGCCGAAACATTTTGCCGGTTGGAAGATCACCACTGTCGGTGACGACATCGCCTGGATGCAGATCCGCGACGGCCGCTTGTTCGCGGTTAATCCGGAGAACGGCTACTTCGGCGTTGTCCCCGGCACGAATTACAAATCGAACCAGAATGCGATGAAATCGATCGAGCACGACTCGCTTTATACCAATGTCGCGCTGACCGATGATGGCGATGTTTGGTGGGAAGGCAAAGATGGCGCACCGCCGAAACACGCGATCGATTGGCGCGGCAACGATTGGACGCCCGATTCCAAGGAAAAGGCGGCACATCCGAACAGCCGGTTTACCGCGCCGGTGCGGAATAATCCTGTTCTCGATCCTGATTTTGAAAAAGGCGAAGGCGTCCCGATCAGTGCAATCATTTTTGGCGGACGCCGCAGCAACACCATGCCGCTCGTGTTTCAATCGTTCGATTGGGAGCACGGCGTTTATCTCGGCGCGACCATGGCCTCGGAAACCACTGCCGCCGCGACTGGCGCGGTCGGTCAGGTGCGGCGCGATCCGATGGCGATGCTCCCGTTCTGCGGTTACAACATCGGCGATTATTTCCGGCACTGGCTCGCAATCGGAAAACGCCTGACCAAGCCGCCGCTCATTTTTAACGTGAACTGGTTCCGCAAAGGCGAGAGCGGAAAATTTCTCTGGCCCGGCTTCGGCGATAACATGCGCGTGCTCAAATGGATCATCGATCGCTGCGAAGGAAGCAGCGGCGCGCTCAAATCGCCAATCGGTTGGCTGCCAGGTTTACACGATCTCGATCTGGCTGAGCTCGAGATCGATCACAATTGCGTCGACGAGTTGCTCGAGATCGACCACGAAGATTGGAAAACGGAGCTGGCCGAGCACAAAAAGTTTTTTGATTCACTCGGTGGCGTCGTCCCCGAAGAGTTGATGAAGCGGTGCGAAGAAGTCGCCGCGCGTTTTTCCGAATAAAATTCTGTCATCCCAAGCGGAGCGAGATTTGCGATTTAGGCTCGCATCTCGGATAATCTCCAGTGGGTTCAAAGGTTGCTGAAAAGAAATGCGTCACTGCTCCGGCCGAGCGTGGCTGCGTTGAGATTCGAGGGGCGCGTCAGAACAATCTCAAAGGCGTCGATGTCGATCTTCCATTGGGGAAATTGACCGTTATTACCGGCCCGAGCGGCTCCGGAAAATCCAGCCTCGCCTTCGAGACAATTTACGCTGAAGGCCAGCGTCGTTACGTCGAAACGTTCAGTCCCTACATGCGGCAATTCCTCGACCGCATGGACAAGCCTCGCGTGGACGATATCCGCGGGATTCCGCCCGCGATCGCGATCGAGCAAGCGAACCAGGTTAAATCGTCGCGGTCCACCGTCGGAACCATGACCGAGATCAATGATTATTTGAAATTGCTTTGGCCGCGTATCGCCAGAGCATTTTGTCCAAGCTGCGACCGCGAGATCCGTCCCGAAACGGCAAGATCGATCGCGGACGAAATATTGCGCGACTGCGCCGATAAAAATGTCCTGATCACATTTTGGGTATCGGTTCCTGCGAAAACCGAGCCACGAAAGTTTTTCGAGTTCCTCCAGCAGCAGGGATATCTCCGCGTTTGGATCGACAACGATGTCGTTCGCGTGGACGTCGATCCAAAAAAGATCAAACGCCTCGGCGCGCGGGTCCAGGTCATTCAGGATCGGATCGCAATCACTCAAGAAAATCGTGCGCGATTGGTTGAAGCGCTGGAGACCGCGCTTCGCTTCGGCAAAGGCAAAGTTAACATTGTCGACCTTGAGGCGAAAGAAGAGCACCCGTTTTCGATCGGATGGCATTGCGCGCATTGCGACATCGACATTCGACCGCCGACTCCGGGACTCTTCAGTTTCAACAATCCGCTCGGCGCTTGTCCTGAGTGCCGCGGGTTTGGCCGCACGATTACGATCGACTTGAACAAAGCGATTCCGGACCGCTCATTGTCGATCAAGCAAGGCGTCGTCCGTGTGTTTCGCGGAAATGAGTTTGGCGAATCGCAAAAAGATTTGCTCCGGGCCTGCGCCCGCGAAGAGATCAACATCAACGTTCCCTTCGAGGAATTGCCCAAGGCCGATCAAGACTTCGTCATCAACGGCGAGAAACGCAGTGGCGAATACACCGCTGACGATTACGAAGACGATCGCTGGTACGGCGTCCGCGGATTTTTCCGATGGCTCGAATCGCAAGTTTACAAAATGCACATGCGGGTCCTGCTCAGCCGCTACCGCGCTTACACGACTTGTCCGAAGTGCAACGCTGGGCGTTTTCAGCCCGAAGCGTTGAATTACAAAATCGTCGTCGGGAAAAAATCGTTGAGCCTGCCGGATTTCGCGGCGCTTTCCATTTCGAATGCGCGCGACCTTTTAGCGAAGATCGATCCCGCGATTGCGGGACCGAATGACTCCACCGCGCAGATGCTGCGCGACGAAATTTGCGCGCGCTTGAGTTATCTGTGCGAAGTCGGCGTCGGTTATCTGAGCCTCGATCGTTCCACCCGCACTTTGAGTGGCGGTGAAGTTCAGCGGGTCAATCTCACCACCTGTCTCGGTGCGTCGCTGGTCAATACGCTTTTTGTTATGGACGAGCCGAGCATCGGTTTGCATCCGCGCGATATCGGCCGGCTCGTGCGCGTCATGCACAACTTGCGCGACCGCGGGAACACCCTGCTGGTGGTTGAACACGAAGAGCAAATCATTCGCGCGGCCGACAACTTGATCGACATCGGCCCGGGTCGCGGCGAGCGCGGCGGCGAATTGGTTTTTAACGGCGCGCTCGATCAGCTTTTGTTTCGCAAAAACTCACTCACCGCCGATTACCTGAGCGGACGCAAAACGATTCCGGTGCCAAAGAAGCGCCGACGATCGACATCGTCGATCAAGATCACCGGTGCGCGCGAGCACAACCTCAGGAATATCGATGTCGATCTTCCGCTCGGCGTTTTTACGTGTGTGACCGGCGTTTCCGGCTCCGGCAAATCGACGCTGATTCACGACGTGCTTTATCGGAATCTGCTCGTCGCCAAAGGACAGGCGACCGATCA
>DASTJU010000240.1:0-2167 GCA_035716295.1 Chthoniobacterales bacterium
TCGCTCCGGGTTCGGATTATTTGTTCGCGCCGGGTCGGCTCCAGCTTCACTCGAGAAACCAATTCGTGACATTGTCAGGTCCATCGATTCTGCTCAGCCCGTTTTCGATGTTCGGCTCATGCAGGATCGCGTTGCGGAGACGTGGGGTGCGCAACGGTTGCTAACTTTTCTGTTTTCAGTATTTGCCGGGCTCGCTCTTCTGCTCGCGACCATCGGCCTTTACGGACTGCTCGCTTATACAACGCTCAAGCGCGTCCGTGAAATTGGTATCCGTCTCGCCCTTGGCGCCCAACCCGCTCAGATCCGTACGCTCGTGCTTTCGCACGGAATGCAGTTGCTTTTGATCGGGTCGGCGATCGGCTTGCTGAGCGCGGTCGCGCTTTCCCGCGCATTGCAAAGCGTCCTGTTCGAAGTGAAGGGGATCGATCCGAGAATTTATCTCGGGGTCGGACTGCTGCTCTTCAGTGCGACGCTTATTGCTTCATGGATTCCCGCGCGCCGCGCTTCCCGCGTCGATCCAATCATCGCCTTACGCGCAGAATAATTGGCCATGCATAATATTCGCCATTCTCTACGCAGTTTGCTTAAGCAACCGCTCTTCAGCGGAATTGTTGTCCTGACCTTCGCTCTCGGAATCGGCGCCAACAGCGCGGTGTTCAGTGTCGTCAACGCAGTCATGCTGCGGCCGCTGCCGTTTCCTCAGCCGCAAAACCTCGCCATGCTTTTGCTCTACGACATGCATTCCGGCGCGGCCGAAATCAATGAAGACCAGACGTGTTCCTATCCGGACTTTGCCGATTGGCGCTCGCAGAATCGTGTCTTCGAACAAATGGCGGTTTACACCAACAACAGTGTCACGACTATGACCGATGGCGGGGAAGCGACCCACGTCCAGGGCGAGGCCGTTTCAGCGAATTTATTTTCGCTACTTCGGGTGCAGCCGATTCTGGGCCGCGCGTTTCTTCCAAAGGAAGATGAACCGGGAAATCGCGTTGTCATTTTAAGTCACGCCTTCTGGCAGGGACGGTTCGGCGGCGATCGGGGAATCATCGGCAAGGCACTGACCTTCGACGGAGAAAAATTCGAGGTCGTCGGAGTGATGCCCGACCGATTTGAGTTTCCACTAGGCAAATTCAGCCCGGAAGTCTGGACGACGATGTCGATGTTGCGTGAGTCGACGGGCGGCGCAAAGCCGATGACCGAAGAGCGCGGCAACGATTTTCTGAAATGCGTCGCCCGCCTCAAGCCGAGCGTCTCGCTCGATCAGGCGCAGGCCAATGTCGACACGATCAGCGCGGCGTTGCGCCAGCAATATCCGGATTCGAACACCAACGTTGGCGTGAAAGTGCTGCCGATGGCAAGGGTGATTGTCGGTGCTGCCCATTCGGCTTTGCTCATGCTTTGCGCGATGGCCGGATGCGTTTTGCTCGTCGCCTGTGTCAACGTCGTCAATTTGCTGCTGGCGCGCTCCGTTTCGCGCCAAAAAGAGATCAGCATCCGCACTGCGCTCGGCGCCGGCCGCTGGCACATCGTCAAACAACTGCTGTCCGAGAGCGTGCTTCTGAGCGCGGCCGGCGGTGTGATCGGATTGATGATCGCGATCTGGTCGCTCGATTCATTGAAAGCATTCTTGCCGGCGAACATTCCACGGATCGGCGAAGTCTCGCCCGATCTGCGGGTGATTGCGTTCACGGCGCTGGTTAGTCTCGGCGCCGCATTATTAGCCGGACTTTTGCCAGCGTGGCGCGCTTCGCATCCGAACATCACCGGCGCGCTGAACGAAAACTCCCGCGGTTCGAGTGAAGGTGTGCACAGTGGGCGGACTCGCGCTGTTCTGGTGGTAGTCGAAATCGTCCTCGCGCTGGTGTTGCTCGCCAGCGCCGGTTTGCTTGTGCAAAGTTTTCTCCGCCTGCAGAAAGTGCATCCGGGTTTCGATCCGAACAATGTCGTCACCGCGCGCGTGGCCTTGCCTGATTCGGGATACCGCAAGCCGGAGCAGGCCGCAGAGTTTTTCAAAAAACTGTTCGCGAACGTGTCTACATCGCCCGGGATCAACTCAGCCGCGGGCGCGTGGTGGATTCCGCTCAGCGGCAGCGAGATCGTTTTCACTTTCAATATCGAAGAGCGGCCATTACCGAAAGCGCAGCAGCCGCAAGCCCAGGTCAAC
>DASTJU010000241.1:0-3561 GCA_035716295.1 Chthoniobacterales bacterium
TGCGCGGCGAAAGTCACAACGGCGTCGCGTTACTCGACACGGGGAAAATTCATTGCCAGGCGGCAGTTAACGAGATGTTCTCTTGATATGAAACGCGTTATCGGCATCGGCGGAATATTTTTTAAGGCGAACGATCCGGAGAAACTGGCCGCTTGGTATAAGGAACATCTCGGCTTCGACGTGGAAGATTGGGGCGGCGTCCGTTTTCACGAAGGCGCGGGCGACAATCTGGAGCCGAAACGACAATCGCACATTGTTTGGTCGCCATTCGAAGCTAAGACCGACTACTTCAAGCCAAGCGACAAACCGTTTATGCTCAACTATCGCGTGCACGATCTCGACGCGCTTCTCGCCCTACTCCGCGACGAAGGAGTCGATGTCGTTTCAAAAACCGAAAAGTCTGAATTCGGCTATTTCGGGTGGATCATGGATCCCGAAGGCAACCGCATCGAGTTATGGGAACCGCCCACTAGCAAATGATAAGGTTTCTAGCTTCGCTCTTACTTTTTTCGATTCTTGCCATGGCTCAAACTAAGATCGACAACGAACGAATCCGTTATGCGGTAATCGGCGACTCGTATTCGTGCGGCGAGGGCGCGACACCGAAAGAATCGTGGCCGGCGTTGTTAACGCAGCATTTGAACGCGCAAGGCCTGCATGTCGATCTTGTCTCGAATCCTTCGGTCACCGGTTGGACAACAAAGGACGCAATCGATCGCGAGTTGCCCAAGTTCATCAACTCCAATCCTTCCTTCGCCAGTTTGCTGATCGGTGTGAACGATTGGGTGCAAGGAGTAGACGAGAGCACCTTTCGAAACCGCTTCAGTTACTTGCTCGATCAGATGCTCGCCGTTTTGCCGAATAAGAAGCGACTACTCGTCGTGACCATCCCTGATTTTGGAGTTACTCCGACCGGCCCGAAATATTCGCGCGGCCGCAACATTCACGAAGGAATCATGCAGTTTAATCAAATCGCGATCGAAGAAGCTCACAAGCGCGGTCTGCAGGTCGTCGATATATTCCCGCTCAGTAAAAAAATGGGCAAAGACAAATCCTTAGTGGCCAAAGATGGCTTGCATCCCTCGGCCAAAGAATACGCCGAGTGGGAAAAAATTATTTTCCCGGCTGCGTTGGAGTTGTTGAAGCAATAAGAGCCTTCTCTGGCTCGTCACTGGTCACTCGTCACTAGAAAAAATGGGCGGTGAGGGTTTCGAACCCCCGACCCTCTCGGTGTAAACGAGACGCTCTACCACTGAGCTAACCGCCCGTTAAGATGTGATCCGCCTTCGCCACAGCTGCGGCGTGACAAGTAAGTGACCAGTGACGAGTGACGAGTCAAGGGGAACGAATTTCGCAATTGCTTCACCAGCAGAAACTCGACGAACATTCGTTCCAACCATGCCCGAACGTTTTTTTGAAGATTTGAAAAAAGGAGACCGGTTTAAGTCCGGCACCTATAAAGTTAGCGAAGAACAACTCATCTCGTTCGCGCGCGAGTTTGATCCACAACCGTTTCATCTTGATGCGGTGGTGGCCGATCAGACGATATTCAAAGGTCTTATTGCGAGTGGCTGGCACACCGCGGCGATAACGATGCGTCTTTTTGTCCAAACCTTGAACTTCGCGGAAGGCGCCATCGGTCTTGGAGTAGACGAATTACGCTGGCCGAACGCAGTCCGGCCGGATGATGTGCTGCAGGTGGAAACTGAGATTGTCGATCTTCGCGAATCGCGATCGAAGCCAAGTCATGGAATTGTTCGATTGCGCAATGTCACAACAAATCAGCGCGGCGAAATTGTTCAGACGATGGCAGCTTCGGCATTAGTGTTACGAGCGAAGGGATAGGATTCCACGGTGATAGTGGAACTAGTCTGAACTTCGGAGCAAACTACTCTTAACTATCTCTTGCTTTAGCTAAAACTGTACTCTATCGGAAACGTCTATGGACTTATCAACGCGAAACTTGGAGCAGGCTTTATCGATTCGTCGCCAGATTGATGCATTGGAGAGACGACTCAGGGGGTTAGTGGGTGGAACTGGCGGCGGTGCAATGGCTGCTCCGCGTCGCGGAGGAAGGCGTCGAATGTCAGCGGCAGCCAGGGCAAAGATTGCCGCGGCCGCGCGCGCGCGTTGGGCACGAGTAAGAGCAGGCAGAGGCGGCAAAGCTAAAGCAGCAAAAAAAGCTGGACGTCGCGGAGGCGGAATCACCGCAGCCGGCCGTCGGCGTCTTTCGCAGCTAATGAAAGCGCGCTGGGCAGCTAGGAGACGAGGGAAAGTTAAGAGAAAGTAAGTTAGTCCAGTTACTAGCTTAGTCCCAGATTGTAGGCGCTTAGGCGCTCATGCGCGATTCAGTAGCTTCATCATCGCTTCAGGATAGCGCGAGCCGGCGAACGCGTCCTTTGGCGCGACTTCATCGATTCGCTCGAGATCGTTGCTGGTAAGATCGACATCGAGCGCGCCGATGTTTTCCTGCAAATACTTTCGCCGTTTCGTTCCGGGGATCGGAACGATGTGTCCTCCTTGCGCGAGGACCCACGCGAGCGCGAGTTGCGCCGGGGTGCAGCGTTTTTCCCGTGCGATCTCTTCTACCCGTCTTACGAGATCGAGATTGCGCCGGAAATTGTCGCCCTGAAATCGCGGCGTCGTTTTGCGGTAATCGTCGTCCGGTAAATCCTCCGGCTTTTTAATCTTACCGGTTAGAAAACCACGGCCGAGGGGACTGTAGGGGACAAAACCGATCCCAAGTTCGCGGCAAACGCCGAGAACCTCCGTTTCCGGATCACGCGTCCAAAGCGAATACTCCGACTGCAGCGCTGTGATCGGGTGCACGGCATGGGCGCGGCGAATTGTTTCGGCGCTAGCTTCGGACAATCCCAGGAAGCGCACTTTGCCTTCCCGCACTAACTCCGCCATTGCGCCGATTGTCTCTTCGATCGGCGTGTCAGGATCGACACGGTGTTGATAATACAAATCGATGCAATCCATCTGCAGCCGGCGCAGACTTCCTTCGCAAGCTTTCTTTACATAATCCGGCTTGCCGTTGAAGCCCCGGAACTCCGGCTTTTCCGGATCGCGCAGAATGCCGAACTTGGTTGCGATCACAACCTGTTCGCGATGCCCTTTCAATGCGCGTCCGATCAACTCCTCGTTCGTGTGCGGCCCGTAGATGTCGGCGGTGTCAAAGAAAGTGATCCCGAGTTCGAGCGCCCGCGCAATCGTGGCCAGCGATTCTTCATCGTCGCGTCCGCCATAGAAATCGGACATGCCCATGCAGCCGAGTCCAATCGCCGAAACGCACGGTCCGCCGCGTCCAAGTTTGCGTTGCTTCATATTTGTCCGATCCAGGTCCGCGGCGCGCATTCCTCCCATCGCTCACGAATCTTGCGAAACGTCGACTCGTCCAGCGGGCCGGCTTCCAACAATTTTGCGTTTTGCTCCCAGCGTTCCGGCTTTTTTGTGCCAACAATTGCGGTGTGCACTCCGGGAAGGCTGAGGGTGAAGCGCAACGCAATCGAAATGCTTTTCTCCAAATCGTCGTGGAGAAAATCGTAACTTAACTTC
>DASTJU010000242.1:0-2316 GCA_035716295.1 Chthoniobacterales bacterium
GCCGTGAAACTCTGGCAAAAACTTGGGATGAAAATCGTGGCCACATTGCCGGGCGCGTTTCGACATCCCGAAAAGGGGTATGTCGATGTTTACGTCATGTTCCAGTCGTTCGAGCAGGCCTAACGAATTTTCATTTGAAAATTCGGAAGTTAGGCCGATTTGCTTAGCGTGAACGAACGATGCAGACCGTGATCCAAGTGATCGCGACCGGGCGCGGATCGTTGCGCAGTGAGATCATGCGCGATCCGAAATTGGAAAAGAAATTTAACTTTATCAAAGTGTGGGCGAAACAGCCGGGCCGTCCGCACGGTTGGGCGAAAATCCATAGCGCCAGCGATGTGCATGGCGCGATCAATCTTGAGTGGCACGGCCGCAGCAACACACTCATTTGCCGTGTGGTGACGAAGCTCGGGCACAAACCGAACTCGATCATCGGCGATTTCATCGATTACCTGCTCGCGCGTCATCAAAGCCGCATCCTCGCCATTCACATCATGCGGCGGCCGCGACAAAGCGAGTAAGAGGCGGCTCTACAAAGCGCGGCGGTCATGCAACCGCCGGAGATAGGAACTCCGAATTAGTGGAATCGTGGCCATTCGACCGGGATACAAGAAAAAGCAGACCGACCTTTTTGGGTGCGATAACTGCGGCGCACGGAAGCGGCTGGAACGAAGCAAACGCCACTGGTGCGATAACTGCACGCGCGGAACTCCGGTGGAGATGCGACGAGCTGGAGACAAGAGGCTAACTCAACGTTGAATCGTTCCAAACTCGCCTTGTTGCTGAATCAGCTTCGCGACGAGACCGGTCCAGCCAGTTTGATGTGACGCGCCGAGGCCGGCGCCGATATCGCCGTGAAAATATTCGTGGAACAGGTATCGATGTCGATCTTGTGAGCCGTTGAGTCCCGGCTGTGATGCGCGCGCAAATGCGCATTCGCCTTTCTCATCGCGGAGCCAGATTTTGATCAAGCGATTTGAAAGTTCGTTCGCGACTTCTTTCAGATGCATGAATTTTCCGGAGCCGGTCGGGCATTCCACTTTGAAATCGTCGCCGTAGTAGTGATGAAATTGCTGAAGCGATTCGATCAGCAAGTAGTTAATTGGGAACCAGACCGGACCGCGCCAGTTGGAATTGCCGCCGAAAATGGCGGTCTGCGATTCGGCCGGTTCGTAGGTCACGATTTTTTCTTCGCCCCGGACGGTAATCGAATAAGGATGCGACTGGTGAAATTTGCTGAGCGAACGCACTCCGTAATCGCTCAGGAATTCTTCCGGATCGAGCATACGCCGGAGCAAACATTTCATCCGATGTCCGCGGGTGAGCGCAACCAGACGCAATTCTTTCATCCCCGGCTCCTGCCAGCGTGAAACCAAACTCGCGAGGTCAGGGCGATATTGGAGATACCACTCAAGGCGAGATTTGAATCCGGGAAGCGCCTCAATCAGCTGCCATTGGATCGTTTCGACCGCGAGCAGCGGCATTAGCCCGACCAGCGATCGCACGCGCAACGGAAGATTTCGCCCGCCGGGCGTGTGGAGGACGTCGTAGTAGAATTCGTCCTGCTCGTCCCACAAACCGACACCTTTGCCGCAGAGTCTGTTCATCGCCGCGGCGATGCTAAGGAAGTGCTCGAAAAATTTCGTCGCGATATTTTCGTAAACGTGGTTTTCCGCCGCGAGCTCGATCGCGATCCGCATCAGGTTCAAGGAAAACATTCCCATCCAACTGGTGCCGTCGCTTTGCTCGAGATGGCTGCCGTCGTGAAAAATCGCGTTGCGATCGAACACGCCGATGTTGTCGAGACCGAGAAAGCCTCCCTGGAAAATATTGTTTCCTTCGGAGTCCTTGCTATTCACCCACCAGGTGAACGCGATTAGCATTTTGTGGAAGATCGTTTCCAGGAATGCGCGGTCGCCTTTGCCGGTTTGTTTGCGCTCGATTTGGTAAACGCGCCACGCCGCCCAGGCCAACACCGGCGGATTGACGTCGTCGAAATTCCACTCGTAGGCGGGGATCTTGCCGTTGGCGTGCTGGTACCATTCGCGCACGATGAGATCGAGTTGCGCTTTGGCGAATTTGACGTCGACGAGCGCGAGCGGGAGGCAATGAAAGGCCAGGTCCCACGATGCGTACCAGGGAAATTCCCATTTGTCCGGCATCGACATGACGCGCTCGTTGTAGAGATGACGCCAGCCGGCGTTGCGGCCGTCCTTGCGTTCGTCAGGCGGAGCCGGCTGGTTCGGATCGCCGTCGAGCCATCGCTCGACATTGTAATGATAAAATTGTTTGTTCCAAAGTAATCCCGCGAACGCC
>DASTJU010000243.1:0-4374 GCA_035716295.1 Chthoniobacterales bacterium
GAACCGGCGACCAGCATGGTGGAATCGAGCAAGCCCAGCCCCCGGACAAATTTCTCGTCGGCGGGCGGCGGCGAAGTCATCGCGTGAGAGTTAATCATTATCCGACCGATTCGAGCAACGCGAAAACGCAGCTTTTTCCAGGCCAATCGTGAAACCGCTTTCGCGCACCACGAAGCGTGTTATCCTCCGCCGCGTGAAATTCCCGGCCGGGTCGTTCCTCCTGAAACTATTGTCGCTCGTCGTCGTGACTTTGTTTGCGGCGGCGGAAATTTGCCCGGCCGCGCCCAAGAAAGCACCGGCTTCAAATTCCGCTTCTCCACGTTTTGAAGCGCTCCCGCTGACCCGTTCCCGACAGAATCATTTGCTTGTTCGCGCATTTATTAACGGGAAGCCCGCGTTGCTCGGCGTTGACAGCGGCGCACCGATCAGCGCCATCGCACTGAAACGACGGGCACATTTTGGACTCACGGGTATCCCCGGCAGCTCAACGTTACCTGCCCGCCTCCAAATCAACGGCGCGTTCAACAACGTCGCTATCGCGCATAACTTCCGCATCGGTGCGCTCAATTTGGTCGACGAGCCGGTAGTGGTTGTCGATCTAGCGAGTTCCGGTGGCGCTTCGCGTATGCTTCACGAACAGGAAATCGATGGGATTCTCGGCGCCGATATTCTCTTTCCGACCGGCGCCGTTCTCGACTGCCAGAAACAGATGTTGATCCTGAAAATGGATCCTGGATTTCCGGGTAAAACGCCGGGCACAGAGTATCGCGGCCTTCGCAGCGTGCCGATTCGCGTCAGTGACACTTATAACCTTTACGTAGATGCAGCCATCAACGGCGAACCCGCGCGCTTGATGGTGGACACAGGCGCGTTTGCGACCTTACTGCACCGCGGATTCGTTCGCCGTCTGCACGTTCCGCTTCATGAGACCGAGTTCAGTTCGTCGGCCGTTAACTTGAAGCAGCGTGGCCTGCAGGTCGCGCGCATCCGTCGGCTTTCTGTCGGCTCGGTGGATATCATGGGTAAGAACGTCGGCGTGGTCGATCTGGAAGGTCTCATTCATAAAGATCTACTCCGAGGTTCCCAGCCGGTGGCGGGACTACTCGGGGCCGAGATCCTTCGGACCCATCATGGGATCATCGACTTCGGGACCCGCACGCTTTATCTGAAGAACTGATCCGGGCCAAGGCGTTGAAACGCGGCGGGCCGGAACGCGCGAACAGTGGGTACCGGGATTTGCCAGGGCTGAATTAATATGCAACCGTTTGGTTGCATAACGTTGCCCCACATGGACGATGTCTTCAAAGCCTTGGCCGATCCAAGCCGACGCGCTCTCCTCGACCAGCTCCATCTCCACAATGGCCAGACCTTGAATCAGCTTTGCCAACATCTCCGTATGACGCGCCAGGGCATTGCTAAACATCTCGGGCTACTGATTAAAGCGGACCTGGTTATCCCTCTTTGGCGGGGCCGGGAAAAGTTGCACTACCTCAACCCCGCACCGCTCAAGCAGATTTCCGAGCGTTGGATCGACAAACACAAAGCGGCCTGCCTCCGCGCCTTGACCGATCTGACCAAGGGGTTGGATGCTCTGAAGCCCGAGTCGAATTGAAGCCTCGGGTCACTCGACGTCGATTTCACGAACGCCTTTTTGCTGACGAATCGTTTCGACTTGGTTTCGAATTTTGTCCCCCAGTCCGACCTGATGCGGGATCGCCTCGATGGGAACGAACGGCGAAGAAGTATCCGAAGTGTTGAGCTGGACGTTTTCGATCCCGTACAGCCGATAGAGAAACGGCTGCCGGGTCTCGATGTCTTTCACGCGATACAATTCGAGCGTGTCGGTCACTTTGCTAAAAACGCCCTCGCTCATTTTTAATCGTTCGCTCGTTAGTTCGTAGACCCTGCATTTCGTTTGGAGATAACGCTTGCCAGCGATAAAGATTGGCACCGCAAGAAGAATCAAAATGTACGGCGCAAAATTACTGACCTCCGACGATTGCCGCCCAACGACGAAGAGAATGACAATTACCGCAACGAACAAAACCTGGAGCACGAAGAATCCGAAGTTTTTCCATTGCGAAACGCTGCCGCGCCAAACAGTTTCCTCGGCCATTCCGAATTTCTAACGCCATGGCTTCGATCAAACAAGCATTCGTCCTTGGCGCGGGCCTGGGGATACGGCTTCGCCCGCTCACGGACGATTTGCCCAAACCGCTGGTGCCGATTTTTCACAAGCCACTCATTACCTTCGCGCTGGATCATTTGATCGACATCGGGATCCGGAAAATTCTCATTAATACTCACCGGTTGCCCGACGCTTTTACTAAAGCGTTCCCGGAAAACGGCTATGCCGGAACGCCGCTCACGTTCGTCAACGAACCGGTGCTGCTTGAGACCGGCGGAGGTATTAAGAACATTGAAGCGCAGTTAGGCCGCGAGCCCTTCATCACTTATAGCGGCGATGTTTTGACGGACGTTCGTTTGCAGCCCTTGATCGACAAACATTTCAATCGAGGCAACGACGTTACTCTCGCGCTCCGCAAAACCGGCTTGGGTTCGGCAATCGCCTTTCGCGAAGATCGAGTCGTCGATATTTCGAATCGCTACGGTATTCCGGGCGAATACGATTTTGCCAACATTGCTGTCTGGAACCCGTCGGTGTTCGCGCGCATTCCGCCGAAGCAAAAGATTTCGTTCATTCCAATTCTCGGAGATTGGATCGGGCAAGGCGGAAAGATTGGCGGTGTCGTTCTCGAACAAGGTAAATGGTTCAACCTCGGCTCGCGGGCCGAATATTTCGAAGTGCATCGCGTGATTTCGAAAGAAGGTTGGCGGCCGGCCCAGGTCAAAGCGTCCGACTGGTGGGCGCCGATCCATCCCAGCGCCATTGTCGATCCGAGCGCGCAAATTCGTGGCTGCTCAGTTGTGGGAAAGGATTGCCATGTCGGCGGCGGCGTTTTGTTGGAAGACACAATCTTATGGCCCGGTGCACAAATTGCTTCCAAAAGTGAGCTTATTGGCTGTATTGTCCGCGCCCAAAAAACCGTCAGCGGCCCGCATCGCGACATCGACATCTGAGTAATGAAAACCGAAGTCCTTCTTCGCCAGACGCGGCGCCACTTTCCGCGATTCAATGTCGACGAAGTAAAAATTTCTCCGATCGAGAAAGGTGGGTCAGACCGGAAATTCTACCGGGTTCGTTGTTCCGCGGAACAGTCGCTCATTCTGGTGAAATACAATCTCGAGCGCGAAGAGAACCGTCACTATGTCGAGATCGCGCAATTTCTCGAGACCCACGACATTCATGCTCCAAGAATTTATTATCACGACGTTGAAGAAGGCTTGATTTGGTTGGAAGACCTTGGCGAACGAGATCTGTTTGGTTATCGCCACGAATCCTGGTTGGTGCGACGCGCCTTCTACGAATCAGCGTTGGACGAAGTTCGAAAGCTGCACCAACTGCCGGAATCGGTTTGCGTTGAAATGCATCAGCATTTGCCGGCCGAGTTCAACGCCGCTCTTTACCTTTGGGAGCAGAATTATTTTTTCGAAAACTGTCTTGGTCGCTATTTCAAAATCGAAACACGGACGATCGACAATCTGGCCGCGCTCCCGGCGTTACACGACATCGCCGAGCAATTAGCGGCGCTTCCCCGCGTTTTGGTGCACCGCGATTTTCAATCCCAAAATATTTTGCTTCGGAATGGTCAGGCCTACTTGATCGATTTTCAGGGAATGCGTCCAGGCCTCGCGCAATACGACCTGGCTTCATTGCTCTACGATCCATACGTCGAGCTCAATCAGGTTGAACGTGAGGAGTTGCTCGAGCACTACTGCAGTGAAAAACCGAGTCCCGATTTTCTGGAAACGCTGCGGCTGTGCGCGATGCAGCGGCTGATGCAGGCCCTGGGCGCGTACGGATTTCTTGGCTTGGTCAAAGATTACAAACATTTTCTCCAATACATTCCGACAGCGGCGCAATCACTTCGTGAAGTCGTCGGCAAAATCGGCGGCCTCGAATCACTCGAAAAATCTCTCGCCGGCCTTCCGTAATTTTTCGCGCAATCGCTCGGATGCGCGATTGCATGTCGGCAGCGGCGATTACTACCGCTGGGATTAATCGGAACGTAACGGCTGATTAGCTGACAAACGGATTCGTTAGACGTTCGGTGCCGATTTTTGTCGGTGGTCCGTGACCTGGCAGAACGGTCACGTCGTCGCCAAGGGGAAAAAGTTTTTGGCGGATTCCGCTAAACAAGAGATCGACATCTCCGCCCGGCAAATCCCACCGGCCGACGCCGCCGGCAAAGAGCACATCGCCGCCGATGAGCAGATCGTCTTTGCGCGAAAAGAAGCAAAGGCTGCCTGGAC
>DASTJU010000244.1:0-2943 GCA_035716295.1 Chthoniobacterales bacterium
CACCGCCGCGTCTTCCAGCGGCTTCAAATTCGCCGACCATTCCCGCGCTTGTGGATCGTCCCACTCGCGCAGTTCGGCGCAAAGTTGAAGCAGCCACGACAATCCGTACGGCCTTTCAAAACTCGAGCGGCCTTCGCCGCGAATGTAGGCCGCTTCTTGTTTCAGATTTTCCGCGGTCAAACTTTGCTTCAGCGCGTTGCGCGCATCGCTCGCAAACGGCGCGTCCGGAAATGTGCGGACTAGTCGGACCAGCAACCAATGCCCGTGGACCGACGAATGCCAGTCGTAACAACCGCAAAACGCCGGCGTCAATTTTCGCGGCGGCGCCACGTCCGCGTCGCTGTTCAGCACGTGACTGATTTTGTTTGGATATTCCTTGTGCACGCATGCGAGCGCGAGCTTGGCGAATCGTTCCGCCGCCTTGGCGTCGAATTCCGGCTGCTGATCTTCAGTTGCGAAGGCGATGCCGGGCACCAAAAACAGCACGCATAAAAGATTTCTCATCCGAATTCGATTGTAATTGGAGGGACGCGCTCCGTCGCGTCCAATTTCCCATCTGAATTCGGCGTTGGATGTTCGACGTTGAGCGCTTGCCACGCCGAAGCTTTCAGCGTAGGCGGGTTGGACGTTTTCTGATAAATGAAAGCTTCTTATGCGACACCTTTATTGTTTCACCTCTTGCGTTTTTTTCCTCAGCGCGCAAATCACCGCCGTGTCCGCCGCCGATTCTTCCGATAACCCGCTGCTTAAAGAAAGCGCGTTGCCGTTTCATTATCCGCCGTTCGACAAAATCAAAGACGGCGATTTCGCGCCCGCGATGGAGGCCGGCATGCGCGAGCAGCTCAAGGAAATCGAGCCGATCGCGAACAGCTCCGAGAAACCGACGTTCGAGAACACCGTGGTCGCGCTCGAGAAGACCGGTCGTTTGCTCGACCGCGCGGAAACCACGTTCTCGAATCTCAACTCCTGCAACACCAATCCCGCGCTGCAAAAGATCGAGACCGACTTCGCGCCGAAACTCGCCGCGCATCGGGACGCAATCCATCTCAACAGCAAATTGTTCGCGCGGATCAAGGAACTTTACGATAATCGCGACAAACTCGGGCTCGATCCGGAATCGTCGTATTTGCTCGAGCGCTATTACAAGGATTTCGTCCGCGCCGGCGCGAAGCTTTCCGATTCCGACAAGGAAAAGCTGAAAAAGATCAACGCCGAGCTGGCGACGTTACAGACGCGGTTCGAGCAAAGTGTTCTGAAGGAAAAGAACGCGTCTTCGGTCGTGGTCGACAAAAAGGAAGACCTGGCCGGCCTCTCCGATAGCCAGATGGCCACCGTTACCAACGCAGCCAAAGCGGAAAAGAAGGAAGGCAAATTTGTCATTCAAATGCAGAACACGAGCGGCCAGCCGCTGCTAAAGTCGTTACAAAACCGACCGTTGCGTGAGCGGATCATGCAAACGTCCCTTGCGCGCGGCAGTCACGGCAGCGAGTTCGACACCAAACAAGTCGTGTTACGCACAGCTCAACTCCGCGCCGACAAAGCGAAGTTGCTCGGCTATGACAATTGGGCCGCTTATCAGCTCGAAGACCAAACCGCCCACGACGTCCCGACGGTGAACAAACTTCTCGGCGATCTCGCGCCGCCCGCGGTCGCGAATGCGAAACGCGAAGCCGCCGAACAACAGAAGATTGTCGATCAAGAAAAAGGCGGATTTCAGATCGCGGCCTGCGATTGGGATTTTTATTCCGAAAAGGTGCGCAAAGCGAAATACGATTTCGATGAATCGCAGCTCCGGCCCTATTACGAATTGAATCACGTGCTCATCGACGGAATTTTCTTTGCTGCGGAAAAAGTTTACGGAATCACCTTCAAGGAACGGCACGATCTGCCGGTTTATTTGCCGGACGTGCGCGTGTTCGACGTTTTCGACAAGGACGGCAAACAGCTCGCGATTTTCATCGGCGATTATTATGCGCGGCCGTCAAAACGGGGCGGCGCGTGGATGAACTCGTATATCGAGCAAAGCGAAGTGTTCGGTTTCAAGCCGGTGGTCGCGAATCACCTCAACATTCCGAAACCGCCGGCCGGCGAGCCGACGTTGCTGACTCACGATGAAGTACGCACGGCGTTCCACGAATTTGGTCACGCGCTGCATGGAATGTTTTCCAACGTGAAGTATCCGCGCTTCAGCGGAACGAGCGTGCCGCGCGATTTCGTCGAGTATCCGTCGCAGGTGAACGAAATGTGGGCGACCTGGCCCGAGGTCCTGAAAAATTTCGCCAAACATTACAAAACCGGTGAACCAATGCCGCAGGCGCTGCTCGATAAGGTCAAGGCCGCGGAGAAATTCAATCAAGGATTCAAGACGACCGAATACCTCGCGGCTTCGCTGCTCGATCAAACATGGCATCAATTGAATCCCGCCGATATTCCCAAAGACGCGGTCGCATTTGAAAAAGAAGCATTGCACAAAGCGGGCGTCGATTTTCCACCGGTGCCGCCGCGCTATCGTAGCTGTTATTTTTCGCATGCGTTCGCCGGCGGATATTCGGCCGGTTATTATTCCTATCTTTGGAGCGAAGTGCTCGACGCCGACAGCGTGGAGTGGATGAAAGAACACGGCGGACTGAAACGCGAAAACGGCGATCACTTCCGGGAAACGCTGCTCTCGCGCGGCGGATCGGCCGATGCCCTCAGTCTATTTAAGAATTTCACCGGTCGCGATCCTTATATCGAACCGTTATTGAAACGCCGCGGCCTCGATCGCGCCCCCGGTCCCGACGACACGAAGACCGAACCGCAAAAGCCAAACGGCTGACGCGGCGGGTTATTTGTTGTCGGTTATTAGTTGTTCCCAGCTGATCTCTGATCTTCCTCCCTTGCTCGGGAGAGGAGTGAGGTGAGGGTGAAATGATCTCTCCGATCAATTCGAAATTCGCGTTT
>DASTJU010000245.1:0-5918 GCA_035716295.1 Chthoniobacterales bacterium
TCATCCCGAACAACCAACCGAGCAAAGTGATGTAGATCGGAACGGTAGCGACAATCAGACTGGCGAGCCCCGATTCGATAAATTTTTCCGAGAGCGTCACGCCGCCGTTGCCACCCAACAACAAGCACGCGCCGACGATGAGCGACGTTCGCCACTCGGCCGATGTCGATCTTAGCGGGCCTTGCGTCCGTGCAATCGCGAACATGATCAGGCCGGCGAGAAGAAAGCGCGATCCCGCCATCAGGAACGGCGGGATCGATTGAATGGCGAAAAGAATTCCGAGATAAGTCGAGCCCCAGATTAAATAGAGCGCTGCAAAAGCGCTAACGACCAGGATTTTTCGCGGCACTGCCATAACAGATGACAGTTACTCGATGCGAATCAATGTTCCAGTTGCGTCAGCGCCTCGCGCGCTTTTGAAAGCTGCGGATTTATCGCAAGCGCACGTTCGTACCAAGTCCGGGCTTCCGCTTTCAAGCCGGCGCGTTCGCAAGTTCCACCAATGTTGAACGCCGGATAGGTATAGATCGAAAGGATGTCTGCTTCGAAAGTGTTTGGGCGAACTGTTCCAGGCGCTGGAGGATGCCAGCGACGGAGCAATTGTTCGTTTTCCGCGAGCAAACGATCCAAAGGAACGTCCTGCGATTTCGGCGTAATCAAAACCAGCAAGCCTTGTTGGTACGGCCAATAGTTTGTGTCGAGGCTGTGATCGTTTCCGGCTGTTCCGGCGAGTGCGATGGTTCGTCCCTGGTTAGCAGCCACGAAAGTTTGGAGATTGTTGGTCGGCGGATCGTAGCGATCGAATGGGATGACCAGGTCGGGATGTTGTTCGCGCAATTGACGCACGTGCCACTCGCCGCGAAGAAGTGGAAGCACGACGAGAGTCGTATCCTTGCCGGCGTTCTCAACTTTTTGAAGATACATCAGCGGAAAAGCGAGGCCGTCCCCACTGACAAGGAGGATTGAACCGGGAGGAACCGTGTTGAACACGTCTTCAGCAAAATGACGAGCGATAAAATTTCCGCTTTGATCGATGCGGCGATAATTTGTTGCGACACTAATCACGACTGCGGCGAGACAAGTTGCCGCAGCGATACGTAAAGCCAGCGATTGGGTTGAACCGGCATGCCGCGCAACGAATTGGGCGAGCGCGAGAACTCCGAAAGCAATCAACGGCGCCAACGCCACCTGCGACAGCAGAAAGAACCGTTGCAAGACGAACAACGCCGACGGCGCAGTTGCGAGATTAAGACCGGTGATCCAAATGAAAAACGGGCCGGCAACGATGAAAGCGGTGACGCTGAACCAAAAATACCAGCGCAGGCGCCGAAAAACGTGGATCGCTCCTAATATAATAAGCAGTCCGGTGACCGGCCCAAACGAGACGCCCAGGGCCGCGAGTCTGGCCAATGGCGATCCGCCGGTGTAGCCGGGGGTGGAGATGAGTCGGCTCGACCCGTAACTGCGTCGAGTAATGAGACCGACGAAATCGTGAAACGAAGAGACGTTGCCCCAGTTGTGGAAGGGATGGTGAGCGGACGCCCATGGGATGTAGGCGTAGGGCACAAGCCCGGTGACGAACGCGATCACCCCGATCGCGAGAAGACGAGGCCGCAAAATCGAGCGGCGTTGCCACAAAACGAAACAAAACGCCGGGGCGAGGAGCACAATCGTTTGATGATTTGTGAGCGCGAGTCCCGCGACAAAAAATGCAGCGATCAGCAAAGCGCTTCGTTCCGGATGTTCGTGCCACGTTACCAGCAACAGAATGAGCACCGCGGCGAGCAAATTATTTAGCGGGAACACTTCAGCCGCGAGCGACCACTCCCAGAACGTTGGATTAACGGCGAGAAGCAAAGCTGCAACCGCGGCCGCAAGTTGCGATCGCGTCAGACGGAGGGCGCTGAAGTAAACGAGGCCGATCGTGAGCGCGTTGCATACGGCCGAGAGTAAATTTACGCGAAACGGAAGCGACCCGAAGGGAACGAGACTGAAAAGATGTCCAAGGATTGTGAATAGCGGATAACCGGGCGCGTGGGCTACCCCAAGGGTTACCGCCGCCGTGATCAATTCGGGTGAATCGCCGACGACGATGTCGCGCGCTGCGGTCAGGAAATATAAAATTCCGGCAGCAGCCGCGACCCCAATGGCGCCGACCCATGGTTTCAAATCGCTTCCTCCTAAATTCGACATAGTGCGATGTCGATATTCACAATTGAATGACTTGAGCGGAGTGAATGTCGCCGCTGGCGCGGATTTCCTGGAGCAATTGCTCGCCCGGCGGGTTGTCCAAATTCAAAATCGTGAGCGCGGTGCCGCCGGCCTGATTTCGACTCAACGACATGGTGGCGATGTTGACGTTATGCTCGCCAAGCAACGAGCCAATGCGGCCGACCATTCCCGGCCGGTCGGTGTTTTCGAGAACAAGAATGACGCCGTGCGGGCGCGCTTCCACTGGGCGACTATTGACGCTGACAATGCGGGGAGTCGCGCCGAAAAATGCACCACCCACCGACACGGTTTTTCCTTCCGCGTCGGCGGACAACTCAACCAAATCGGTGTAATCGCCGGCCGCGCTCAGTCGTGTTTCGGTCACCTTTAAGCCGAGGCTTTCCGCGAACGCCGGCGCGTTCACTTCATTGACGTCAGCGCCGCCGGCGCTCTGCAGAAAGCCTTTCAGGATTGCGCGAGTGATCGGCGCCGTGTCGAGCTCGTTGACTTTTCCGCTGTAATTAATTTTCAATTCGTCCACCCGTCGCGGCGCAACCTGGGAAAGGAACCGTCCGAGTTTTTCTCCAAACCGAAGGTGCGGACCGATCACCGATAATGTTTTGGCATCGAGGTTTGGCATGTTGACCGCGTTGCGGATTGTTCCTTCGAGGAGCGCGGCCCGGATCGATTGGGCAATTTCAATCCCAACACTTTCCTGCGCCTCGGCAGTCGAGGCGCCGAGGTGCGGCGTCAAAATCAAATTTGGCGCGGCGCGAAGCGGCGAATCATCCGGCAGGGGCTCGATTTCGAAGACGTCGAGCGCGGCAGCGGCCACATGTCGATCTTGCAACGCATTTGCCAGCGCCGTTTCGTCGATCAATCCTCCGCGAGCGCAATTGATGATGCGCACGCCGCGTTTTGTTTTTGAAATGCGCGCCGCATTGAGCACGTGGCGGGTTTCGTCTGTGAGCGGTGTGTGCAGCGAAATGAAATCGGCATTTGCGAGCAGATCGTCGAGCTCTTCGATCAGTTCTACTTGCAAACTGCGCGCGCGCGCGGCCGAGAGATACGGATCGTAGGCAACCACGCGCATGCCGAAGGCGATGGCGCGCCGGCTCAGCTCGCTTCCAATTCTGCCCATGCCGATGACGCCGAGCGTTTTGTTATAGAGCTCGACGCCCTCGAAGTCTTTCCGGCTCCATTTCTTGCCGCGCAAACTCGCGTCCGCTTGCGGAATCTTTCGCGCGACGCAAAGCAAAAGCGAAAATGCGTGTTCGGCGGTGGAAACGGTGTTGCCACCGGGCGCGTTGAGCACGAGGACACCACGTCGCGTCGCCGTTTCCACATCGACATTGTCCACCCCGACCCCGGCGCGCCCGACCACGCGCAATTTTTTTGCGGCACCCAGCGCTTCTCCGGTCACTTTTGTTTCGCTGCGCACGATCAGGCCCGCGAATTCAGGAATAACTTCGATCAGCTTTGCCGGGCTCAGCTTGGTTTGGATCGAGACGTCAAGCAGGCCGTCGCGGGAAAGCTCATCGATTCCACCTTGCGAAATGGAATCAGCGACGAGGACCTTCGGTAGCATCACCGCAAACGTTGAACGGTACGAGCCGCACTGGCAACTACGCTCAACGGTTCCCAATCAAATTATGACCGCTGCAACTGAGCCACGACTTCGATTTCGGCCGTTTGCGGAAACATATCAAGCGGTGTGACCGATTCGATTTTGAATCGGTCCTGCAAATCCGTGAGATCGCGTGCCAGCGTGGCCGGATTGCACGAAACGTAGATCAGAGTGGCGGGGGCAAGATCGGCAATCGACTGTCGAAGCGACGCGCTCAGTCCCACCGCCGGCGGATCGACAATCACCGCGGTTTTGTCGCGGTCGCATTTTTCCAGCGCCGAACGGAGCTCCGTTTCAACATCGCCGGCAATGTAAGTTTCTTTTGTGCTCGCACTTTCGTTCGCGGCCGCAATGGCGAACCGGTCCCAATCGATTCCGACGATCCGTTCAAATTTGTCGACCAGCGCCTTGGCAAAGAAACCGGCGCCGCAAAAAGCGTCGATGAGTAAGTCGTGATTGGCCGGCATCTGTTCAACAATCAAATCGCGCAGCGCGTTCGCCACGCCATCGTTCGTTTGTAAAAAAACGCGCGGGCCCGATCTCGCGCGCAGGGTGTAATGACCATCGCGAACTCGCTGGGATCGCAATTCCGCCAGTTCGCGGTTCGCTTCATCCATCGCGATCGGGCATCGCTCGACATCGATCAATCGATGCGAGTCGCGGCGAAAATATCCGATGACGCCGTTCTCAGCATGAACGGTGACGCGGTTGCGATAAGCGTATTCAAGGGGTGAGGGGATCATCGGCCGCATCGGAATATCTTTGAGTTTTCCGATTCGTTGAAGAACGTCACGGACCTGGCGCGATTTAATCTCGAGCTGATGCGTGTAATCGATGTGTTGATAGGCGCAACCGCCGCAGCTGCCGAAATATGGGCAAGGCGGCTCGACCCGATGCGGCGATCTTTCGCGAAGATCGACAATCTCGGCCTCGGCGAATTGTTTTTTCTCTCGGGTGATTTTTGCCGAGACCAATTCCCCATCGATCGTGAATGGAATGAAAACGGCCTTGCCGTTGTCCCGCGCGACTCCCTTTCCGCCGAACGCGATGTCCTCGATTTTTAGATCAACAGTGCGCAAACTCTAACTGTAGTCGTCGCTCTCCAGGCGACGCAACGATGCTTCGCAGTGCGAAGCGGCTAAACACTCACCGCCGCCATCACGCGATCGATCGCGGCTTCGAGGCTTTCCATTTTAACCGGTTTGACCAAATGGACGGCAAATCCGGCTTCCATACTTTTCTCGATGTCGCCATTCATCCCAAATCCGCTGATGGCGATTCCTGGTATCCGGGAAATTGCGCGGAGATAGGTCATGAGTTCAATGCCCGTTCCGTCGGGCAGGGCAATGTCGCTGATGAGCAAATCGAACGGATTACGCGCCGCCGTTTCCATCGCCGAACGAACATTATGCGCTGCTGCCACCAGATGGCCGCGCCGAACGAGTAATCGCTCGAGTGCGGTGCACGTGTCCAGATGATCATCGACCAGCAAGATCCGCAACGGCCGGCTCTCGGGCACGGGAGTGGTGAGCTTCACGATGCGCGGCGGCGCCGGCACAGTTTTCATGGTCAAAATGAAAGTGGATCCATGGTCGCGGCCTTCGCTGCGCGCGATCAGCGTGCCGCCATGCGCCTGGGCAAGGGATTTGGAAATTGCCAGACCGAGACCGAGTCCGCCATAGCGCCGCTGAAACGCGTGCTCGCCCTGTTCGAATGGATCGAAAATGCGATTCATGATTTCGGGTTCGATCCCGATTCCGGTGTCGTGCACCGCGACGGCGAAAAGCCGCGGCTCCGGATTAGACGATGAAATTGTGATCTCGCCGTTATCGGCCGTGAACTTGATCGCGTTCTTGAGCAGGTTCCAAACAATTTGCTGGAATTTGGCGGCGTCTCCGGAGACGTGATGCGCGCCACCGCGCAAGTTGAGATGGAGCGTCAAGTTGCGCACCTGCGCTTCCGGCCGGCAAATCTCCACGACGTTGTTGATGACTTCGTGAGCGTCAAGCGGTCCAAATCTTAATTGCAATTTGTCTTTGGCGATTCGGGTGAGATCCAGGAGATCGTCAATGAGTTGGCT
>DASTJU010000246.1:0-2925 GCA_035716295.1 Chthoniobacterales bacterium
CCGCATTCACGACTCGAGCTGGAGCTTTCTAATATTCAATCCACGTCTGTTGATAGACCTCGCCGGTTTCGCCGCGCCGGAACAAACAAACCCACGACGCAAGCAACCAGCCCGTGATAAAGCCGCGCAGGAAAACAAAAATCGTTTTCCAGAGGACCATCGCGATCAGCCGATCCGCGATGGCGCCGCGTACGATGGCATCTGCCGTTGTCAGAAAGAAAAAGTGGATCCCGCAAATGAGCAGGAACCAGCTGAATCGGCTGAGATTGTTCCGAATGAAGTCGCGATGAGCCCGGATGGCTTCGCGCAAGGTTTCATTGTGGAGCGCGAGCGAAATTTGCACCGAACTGAAGATGATAATCAATCCGCACATCACCACGCGCTCGATTGGGAGATAATCAAGCACGTCGGGGATGTTCATAAAATACGCCAGCAAGAGCGGGAGCCGCACAATCAGGGTGCTTACCAGGACGACGATGCCGGCCCATTCCAAAACGTAACTGAACCGGCGCATGCCAAAGCGGAAAAGCTCCCCTTCTTCAAAACTCAAACCGCGAATCCATGCGAAACAGACCGCTATCAAGTAAACCTGGATATAGACGCCGAGGAGATACTCAAAAATAAATGCCGCGGCATCAATGCTGGCCGAAACTTGGAGCAGCTCTGCCTCAGGCAACAGTCCGCCCCAGATCGGAAGCGCCCAATAGACAATCGGCTTCAGCAGTGCCGCCACCGCACTGATCAACAAGATCAAATAGATGAGATAACCGGCAAATCGAAATCGCTTGTGCAGTGCGCGCACGAGCGCGCCGTGCAAACCGCGCCAGTTGATCAGCATTAGCACCGCCGCGATTGCCGACAGCGGATAAGTCGTTGTTGCGTTATCGAAAATTCCAGCGACGCCTTCCAGAGCGGGCAAAGGCGCTTCCTGCCAGATCTCCATGAACGTTGGCCAATGCCAGTTTGCCAGCGACGTGATCTGCGTTAGATCGAAGTCGGCGGCGCTTGAAATCGGGGTGAACGTAGAAAACTGAAAGACAAAATACGCGAAGCCGAGCAAAGCAAATGTGAGCCAGACACGTTTGTAGCGAAGCAGACAACGAAAGCCGTCGCGCAACGGCAGGCGGACCGGATTAAAGAGCAGGACAATGACGTAGCCGCATAACAACCCGATCAGCGGATAAACGCGGGACAAACCCGTGAACATCTTTTGGCCTAACGAATCAAACCCCAGTGCGGAACGAACGGCCAGTAGACAAACAATCCGCGTCCGACCAAGTTTCGCTCCGGCACCGGCCCCCAGTAGCGGCTGTCAAAACTGTTCTCGCTATTGTCGCCCATCGCGAAGTAGGTCTGCTTTGGCACCTCGAAAATCTTGCTCGGATCGGACAGGTGGCCCTTGCTGGTATAGCCGCGGTATCCGTCCCGTGCTCCCATCACTCGTTGGAAGCCAAAACCTTCCGCGACTGTTCCATCGACAAACAGTCTTGGCGGCGCGATTTGCAACTTGTCGCCGGGCAAACCAGCCAGCCGCTTGATGTAGAATTGCGTTTGATCGCCAATGTCGGGAATATTTTTTGTCCGAAACACAAAAACGTCACCGCGATGCGGCTTGACGAAGTTGTAACTAAATTTGTCCACGAACACCTGGTCGCCGGTGTCAACCGCGCCGCGGGCAATCCCTTCGCCGCGGCGATAGCGGATTCCCGGTGAAACATGGAAGTTGTCGCGCAATTGATCCGGCGGGCAATAAACCCAATTGAACTCTTGGTGCTCGCACTTAATTCGCGAGAATGTGAAAAAGAACAAAAATTTGTGCGGTAGAACACTGATGACCTCATCGTCTTCTTGTGAAACCACATTGATGTAATTGCGCCCGCGAAGTACAAACTCAGCCACTTGCTGGAGAATATTTGGCGGTTCCGATGTCATCGGGTGCCCGATGATGCCGTTGAGCGTCGGCTGCATCGAGCCGGTCGGTATTTTAAACGGCTGCAAAAAATAGGAGCGAATTCCGACCGCAACCACGATCGCGACCAGAATCACTTCGCAATTTTCCCGCCAATGCGATTCCCAGGTTACCGGCGTGAGCTCGTGCAGTTTGGCATCCAACTCTTCGGCGCGGCTTTCGATTTGCTTTCGGTCGCGCTGGCGCAACGCCGCGTGCAGTCGCCGTATGTCTGCGCCGATCGCGTCAAAAGTCGCCGTGTCCATAATATCGCGCTTGTAACGCAAAAATTTCTGGGCGTGTCGCAGCAGGAGTTTGCTGTGTTTAACGTAACGCGGCGTGAACATTTAAAATTCTTCCTCTTCGGTTTACTGCGCCTTCAATACTTCAATGAACGCTTCCTGGGGAATGTTGATCTTCCCAATGCTCTTCATTCGTTTTTTTCCTTCTTTTTGTTTCTCCAAGAGTTTTCGCTTCCGGGTGATGTCGCCGCCGTAGCATTTCGCGGTCACGTTTTTTCGCAAGGCCGAAACGCTCTCGCGCGCAATAATTTTTCCGCCAATCGCTGCCTGGATTGCTACCTGGTAAAGCTGCCGCGGAATCTCTTCCTTCAACTTCGCCGCCAGCTGACGTCCCCTGCTCTCCGCCCGGTCCTTGTGCACAATCGTCGAGAACGCGTCCACCGGCTCGCCATTCACCAGGAGATCCAGCTTCACCAGTTTCGCCGCGCGATAACCCGTGTGTTCATAATCCATCGAACCATAGCCGCGCGTGATCGATTTAATCTTGTCGTTAAAATCCACCAGGATCTCGTTCAACGGCAACTCGCAGTGCAACATCACCCGGCGCGTGTCGAGCGTCTCGGTATGGTCCATTTGCCCGCGCTTTTCCAAAATCAATTGCAAGATGTCGCCGATATTTTCATTCGGACAAAGGACATACGCTTTCACGATCGGTTCACGAATTTCTTTAATCTG
>DASTJU010000247.1:0-4430 GCA_035716295.1 Chthoniobacterales bacterium
CTGCCGTTCTTGATCACCCGTCAGATTTTCGCGGGCGCCGGCAAGATGGGCGTGGAAGGCGAGAGCACTTCGGGACAGCCGGGTCTCTATCAGATTTCGCAGCGCGCGGATTTTTTCAGTGTCGTCGTCAGCATCGACACCATGAATCGGCGTCCGCTGATCAACACCCGCGACGAGCCGCACGTCGACGCCAGCCGTTATCGCCGGTTTCACGTTATTCTCGGCGACTCGAACATGAGCGAATGCGCGACTGCATTAAAAATCGGGACCACCGCGCTCGTGCTCGGTTTGATCGAACGCGGAGAAGCGCCGCAACTCGAGATCGCGCAGCCGGTTGATGCGAACAAATCGATCAGCCGCGATCAAAATTACGATTGGATCATCGAATTGAAGGATGGTCGCAAGATTTCCGCCATCGAAGTTCAGCGCATTTATCTGCGAGCGGCTGCGAAGTCCGAGGGCGAATCAGGCAACGAAGATCGACAATGGATTTTGCGGGAATGGGAAAATGTTCTGAACGATCTGGAGCGCGATGTCATGACCACGCGCGACCGGGTCGATTGGGTGGCCAAGAAATTTTTGCTCAACGCTCTGCAGGAAGAAGAGAAGCTTTCCTGGAGCGATCCGTGGCTGCAATCGATCGATCTCGAATATCACAATGTCGATCTTGAATCGGGGTTGTATTATGAGCTCGCGCGTCAGGGATCGGTCCAGCGCCTCGCCAAGGAGGAAGAGATCAAGACCGCGATCTTTACGCCGCCCGAAACCACCCGCGCATTTTTCCGTGGACGCTCAGTCGCGCGTTTCAACGACCAGATCGCGTCGATTCAGTGGGACGAGCTCGTTTTTGCCAATGGCGCACTCTCGCGCCGGATCGGTCTGCCGGAGGCTTTCGCGGACGCGCGCCTTGACGCTCTCAATCAGGCCGCGCGCAACGGCAAAGACTTTTCCGAATTCATCCGCGCCGTCAGCGCGATCGATTAGTCACGACCAGGCGATCAAGCGCAGCTCGTGCGCTTGCATCAAATTCGGATGGATTGGAACAACGCGGACGCTGAATCCGTAGGCGCCGCTCTCGGACGCGGGCACTGATCCCTGGTAAAGATAACTCCCGTCGCCGTTGCGCCCGCTTGCGTTTAGCACGCTCACCATTGGGTTCTTGATCCCGCCATTCTCCGCTTCGCCATGATACGCTTCAACGCGAACGTGGCTTGGATCGACGTCGCCGAGATAAACATGCGCGCTGAGTTGAAGTGATTCGCCGACCAAAATGTTTTGTCGATCTTTGTTGCCGACCTGCACGTCGTGGATCCGAACTTGCGGCCAATCCTTTCGCATTCGCGCTTTCCATTGGCTCAACTGCGTCGCGGGTTCGCACCCGTTCTGGGAAAAGTTCTCGTGTGAGCGCGCCGCCGGAATATAAAGCCGCTCGGTATATTCTTTGACCATGCGGTGGGTGTTGAACACCGGCGTCACGCTGCGGATCGATTCGCGCATCATCTGGAGCCAGGCGAGCGGAAGTTTGCCATCGGGCTTCGCGTAATAGAGTGGAATGATGAGGTTCTCGAGCAGTTGATAGAGACTGTTCGCGTCCACCGCGCTTTGGAACTCGATCGTGCCATCGTTAACCTCAGCAGCAATCGCCCATCCGTTGTTCCCGTTGAAGCCTTCGTGCCACCAGCCATCGAGCACGCTGAGATTAATTCCGCCGTTCGGCGCGCACTTCATTCCGCTGGTGCCGCTCGCTTCCATCGGCCGCAGCGGAGTGTTCAACCAAAGATCAACCCCCTGAACGAGGCGTCGCGCGATGTAACTGTCGTAGTCTTCCAGAAACACGACCCGGTTTTCGAATCCGGCTTCGTGGCTGAATTTGTAAACTTCCTGAATGAGCGCGCGGCCGCCTTCATCGCGCGGATGCGCTTTGCCGGCGAAAATGAATTGCACCGGTCGCGTCGTGTCGTTGAGCAGCCGCTTCAATCGCTCTTTATCGCTAAACAAAAGCGCGCCGCGTTTATAGGTCGCGAACCGTCGCGCAAACCCGATCGTCAGAATCTCCGGATCGAGAATCTGACCGACATTGCGGATCGCCTCCGGCGAATCGCCGATGCGTTCCCGGCGAATGCGCACGCGCTCGCGCACGAATTCGACCAGGCGATGTTTCAACTGCTGATGTGTCTCCCATAGCTCCGCATCCGGAATGTCGATCACGCCACGCCAGAAATCAGGCTCGGTGACGTGTTCGTCCCATTCGCCCAGATATTTTCGGTAGAGCGCGGAAAACTCCGGCGCCATCCAGGTTTTGGCGTGAATACCGTTGGTCACGCTCGTAATCGGCACTTCGTGCGCCGGCACACCGGCCCAGACGTCTTTCCAGATCGAGCGGCTGACTTCGCCGTGCAATTTACTGACACCATTTGAATGACGGCTCATTCGAAGCGCGAGAATTGTCATGCTGAACGGGTCCGAGCGGTCGACCCGGGTTTGGCCAAAGGAGAAAAGTTCGTCGAACGGAATCCCGAGCTCTTTGGCGAAATCGCCGAAATACTTGCGCATCATTTCGCGCGGGAACGAATCATTGCCGGCGGGCACCGGTGTGTGGGTGGTAAAAATGTTCGCCGAGGCCACGATTTGGAGCGCCGGATAGAATTCGAGTTTTTTCTCAACCACCTTTCGGCGAATCCGCTCGAGACCGAGAAACGCCGAGTGGCCTTCGTTCATATGAAAAACTTCGGGCTCAATCCCGAGCGCGTTGAGCGCTTTGACTCCGCCAATCCCGAGCATGATTTCCTGGCGCATCCGCATTTCCTGATCGCCGCCGTAAAGCTCGGCGGTGATAAGGCGATCTTCGGCGTTATTTTCCGGAATATCGGTGTCGAGGAGAAATAAATTAATTCGGCCGACCGGCAGTTGCCAAACCTTGGCCAGGACTTCGCGGTCCAAAATGCGGACGGAAATGAGAAGATTCGCGCCGTCGCGTTGCACTTCGCGAATCGGGAGATGATGGAAATTTTGATTCAAACTGATCGCGTGCTGCGCGCCGTCCTTGTCGATTTCCTGCCGGAAATAGCCGTGGCGATAAAGCAGACCGACAGCGACGAAGTTTAGATCGAGATCACTGGCTGACTTGCAATGGTCGCCGGCAAGAATGCCAAGGCCGCCGGAATAATTGGGGATCGATTCATGAAATCCAAACTCGGCCGAGAAATACGCGACCGGCCTTTTGATCGCGGCGCCCGTTCCAATTTTTCCGTAGGTATCCTGGCGGGCGAGATAATTTCGGAACGCATCGTGGACCTGTTGCAACTCTTGAAGAAAGGCTTTGTCCTGTGCGAGCTCTTCCAGTCGCGCCTGGCGCGAGAGCTGGAGCATGCGGACGGGATTGTGATTGGTCCGGTTCCACAAATCGGGATCGAGATGACGGAAAAGCCGGCGGGCCGAAGGCTCCCAGGTCCACCAAAGGTTGAAGGTGATTTCCCGCAGCGGTTCCAACGACGCCGGAAGGGTCGGGATTACGTTATAAATCTGAAACGTCGGCATTAGCAGCAGGAGCGAAATGGGAAGTTGGCGAAAAATTCTTGAGCAGCAAGTTTCTCAATGTCCGAAGTGCATAACGCGCGCCAAATTTTCCCCTTAAAACGCTTGTCAAAACGCTGTTCTTTTTGGAGCAACGAGCAGGCCAATGACAAAACCGGTCACCAGACCGCAGAGATGGGCCGACGTGCTGACTTGGGGCGTCGAAATGTCGAACAGAACTTGGATGACGATGATGAGAAGGATGTTGAGAAGACGCTGCTTTGCCTGCCAAACGTGGCGATGGCGAACGAGAAATCCGGCCCAGGCGCCAACAATTCCCATCACGCAACCGGATGCGCCAACAAGCTCGGCTGGCCGCACGATTTTTAGCAACGTCAACAAGACAACGCCGGCAGTCGATCCAACGCCGGCAACCAAATAGCACGCGGCGAATCGCACTGCGCCGATCGTTCGCTCCAGCGGCGGGCCGAGCACATAAAGAGCGAAAAGATTAAACGCGAGGTGGAGCAAGTTGTAATGGAGAAAGAGCGCGGTGAAGAGCCGCCAAAATTCGCCCTTGCTGATGACCGCGAAAAAATCGAGCGAGCCGAGCCGATGCAGAGTCGTCGGATTGGTTAATGCTCCTCTCCAGAGCTCGATACAAAACACCACGATGTTGAGCAGAATGAAAATGCCGGCGACAGGAGCGTGGCGTAACCGCCCAGGTCCATCTTTGGGAGTGTTCTCGACCTCGATCTGGTCGCCCGTGTGTCCGCGCAATTCCAATCTTCGAAAAAGTTGAAGTTGCTCTCGCAACTGCGCGGTTGGATGCAAGAACTGGAGTGCCGTCGTGAGTCGTGTGGCCGATTCGTAACGGCCCTGGGCGGCGAGCTGCGACGCTTTTCGCAGACCGACCA
>DASTJU010000248.1:0-11668 GCA_035716295.1 Chthoniobacterales bacterium
GCCTGTGGTTGTCCGGTTGTTTGCAGCAACCTCGGGCCGCTTCCGGAAGCGGCCGGCGACGCCGGGCTTTTTCACGACGTCAGTGATGAGGAGGGCTTCGCCGGTGACATCGTGCGACTGAAAGTTTCGGCCGAGCGCGCGATTTGGAGCGAGAAAAGTTTACGAAACGCCGAAAGATTTTCTACCGCAAAAATGATTTCCCGTTACATCGACATCTACCGCAGCATAGGAGCGCAGTTGTGAAAAAGATTCTCATGTTCTTAAGTTTCGCTCTGCCCTGGCCGTTGCGGCGTTCGTTTCTGGAAAAACAATTCGGGTACCAAATCCATCCGAGTTGTCACATCGGTCTTTCCTGGATTAATCCGACCCGGTTGATCATGGAGGAGGGGAGCCGGATCGATCATCTTACTCTCTGTAAGGGTCTCGATTTGTTGCATCTCAAAGCGCATTCCATGATCGGCCGCGGCAACTGGATCACCGGTTTTCCGCTCGGACCATCCCGTCACTTCGCGGAAGAGACCGATCGCAAACCGCAATTGATCGTGGGCGAGCACTCCGCCATCACCCATCGGCATTTTATCGATTGCACAAACTCGGTCACGATTGGCAAATTCAGCACCTTCGCCGGGATTCAATCCCAAATCATGACTCACAGCCTCAACATCGAGCGGAATCGCCAGACTTCACTCCCCCTCCGAATTGGCGATTACTGTTTCGTCGGAACCAATTGCGTTCTGCTTGGTGGCAGTGTCCTGCCTGATTTTTGCGTGGTCGGCGCCAAATCTCTAGTGAACAAGGCCTTTACCGAATCGTATCAGCTTTACGGCGGCGTTCCGGCGCGCCCGATTGAACGACTCTCGCCTGATCACAAATATTTTCAGCGGACGGAAGGTTTCGTTGTCTAGCCCGCTGAAGATTTTGCAGATGGTCCACACGCTCGATCCGGGCGTTGGCGGTGTAGCGGCGGCGGTTCTCGAACTCAGCCGTGGCCTGGCCAAGCGCGGGCACAAGGTCGAGATCGTGGTGCTGGATGACCCGTCCGCGGCGTGGGTCGCAAATATCGATTTGACCGTGCACGCGCTCGGTTCCGGCCTGACAAGTTACCGCTATTCCCGCGTTCTCTTGCCGTGGCTGCGACAACATGGTGGGGATTACGATCGCGTCATTGTGAATGGTATTTGGCAATACTTGACCTTTGCGGCCTGGCGGCGTTACGCCGGCTCTTCGATTCCGTATTACGTGTTTCCGCATGGCATGCTCGATCCGTGGTTTAAAAAGACGTTCCCGCTCAAACATCTCAAGAAATGGCTCTACTGGCCTTGGGCCGAGTATCGCGTCTTGCGAGATGCAGAGGCAGTTATCTTCACTTCGGAAGAGGAACGCTTGCTGGCGCGCAAATCGTTCTGGCTTTATCGCGCTCGCGAAAAGGTTTCGCCTCTCGGTGTTGAAGCGCCGCCAATTTTGTCGAACGCGAAGTCAGAATTTCTCTCGCGTTATCCGCAACTGCAAAACACACGGAATTTTCTTTTTCTCGGTCGATTACACCCGAAAAAGGGTTGTGATATTCTGCTGGATGCTTTTGCGCGGATTCGATCAAACGATCCCATTTCGCTGATCATGGCTGGACCGGACCAGATCGGTTGGGAACCTGATCTACGCCGCCAGGTGGCGCGCTTGAATTTGACCGATCGCGTTGTTTTTACTGGAATGCTTCAAGGCACGATGAAACAAGGCGCGCTCGCTAGCGCAGACGCGTTTATTCTCCCATCGCACCAGGAAAATTTCGGGATTTCCGTGGTCGAAGCGCTCGCCGCCGGTCTTCCAGTCTTGATTTCCGAGCGAGTGAACATCTGGCGCGAGATCGACACGGATCGCGCCGGTTACATCGAATCCGACAACGTGGAGGGAACAATACGCTTGCTTCAACGCTGGATAGGCACAGCCCCAACGGAACGCGAAACGATGCGACAAAATGCGAGAAATTGTTTCGAGCAACGCTTTGAAATCGATCGAGCCGTAGATTCGCTTTTGCAGGTCTTAAACGAAGTGCCGGGTCGGCAATGAAAATAACAATTGTCCTGGGTGCGTTCTTTCCAGTGCCTCCGATTATGGGTGGTGCCGTGGAAAAAGTCTGGTTCGCGCTTGCGTCTGAGTTCGCTAAGCGCGGTGACGAAGTCGTGATGGTCTCGCGTAAAACGCCCGGACTTCCGCGCGAAGAAACGATCGACGGGGTGAAGCATTTGCGCGTTGACGGTTTCGATACACCGCGGTCGATCATCTGGTTGAAATTTCTCGATCTTATTTACTCGATCAGGGTTCTTTCTGTTCTCCCCAGCGCCGACATCATCGTCACGCACACGTTTTGGCTGCCGATTTTGCTGCGCTCCGCGAAGCGCGGAAAGATTTACGTGCACGTAGGCCGCTATCCGAAAGGGCAGATGCGTTTTTATCGTCACGTCGCACGCTTGCAGACGCTTACTCGAGCGCTGGCGCGCGCGATTTCGGAACAAGCGCCCGATCTCGAACCGAAGATTTCGGTCGTGCCAAATCCTGCTCCGGAACCGCAAGCTCCAGGCGCACCTCCTTCGCTGGCCGAGCGCGAAAGAATCATGCTTTTTGTCGGTCGCGTGCATCCGGAAAAAGGCGTTCATCTCTTAGTTGACGCGTTCGCGGGCAAGCCGGCTGCTTTTAAGGATTGGAAACTCGTGATTGTAGGGCCGGCAGAAATTAAGTTAGGCGGCGGCGGCACAGGTTACCTTGCCGATCTTAAACGCCGCGCGCGAGACGCGGCGGTTATTTTCCGAGGACCGATCTTCGATCCGTTTGCGCTGGAAAAAGAATTTCGTTCCGCGCGAATTTTTGCCTATCCCTCATTGGCAGAGCGCGGCGAAACTTTCGGCCTGGCGGCGCTCGAAGGAATGGCGCACAGTTGCGCCGTGTTTGTCTCCGATCTCGGCTGCTTCCACGATTTCATTCGCGATGGCGAGACTGGTTTCATCTTTAATCATCGCGCGCAAAATCCGGTCGAATCGCTCCGAGAAAAAATCGCGAGTGCGATTGTCGATCCAACCTTGCTCGCGCGTGTAGCCGACGCGGGCTATCGCAGCTCGGCCGACTATTCGATCCAGCGAGTCGCGGATCAATTTTTAGCCGACTTTAATTCCGTGCTTCGAGAATCCGATGCCACACGAACAAGTCGTTAATCCAGCTCAAACGTCCCCTTATGATTCGCCATGGCCGCTAGGCCAGCGTTTTCTGCGGGTGCTCTGGGGATTTTGCTGGACGCTCTTTTGCGTCTGGACGCCGAAGCCGCTCAATCAATGGCGGCTTTTTTGGCTCCGCGTCTTCGACGCCAAGATCGACGGCACACCGTTCGTCCATCAACGCGCGCGTATTGAGATTCCATGGAATCTGACGCTGCACGATCACGCATGTCTTGGCGATCGCGCGAACGCTTATTCCTTGGGCGAAATCGAAATCGGCGCCCGGGCCACGATCGCGCAGGAAGTTTATCTCAGTAGCGGTACTCACGATTTCGATCGGCCGGAAATGCCGCTGGTCGCGTCCAAGATTACTATTTGCGAAGACGCGTTCGTCGGAGCGCGCGCGTTTGTATTACCGGGGGTAACAATTGGTGCGCGGAGCGTGATCGGTGCTTGCTCGGTCGTGACGAAAGATGTTCCGGAAAATGTTGTCGCGGCCGGGAACCCGTGCCGGGTCATCAAGTCGCGATCGCCGTCGGCATGAATTTCTCCGCCCTGTCTCGTCACGGGGCTTTCGTCGTCCTTCTTCTTTTTTACGGCGGAATTCTCACGCTTCAATTCAATCATGGTCTGTCCAGCGGCGACGGCCATGGGATCGTACGCGCGACTCAGGCGCTATTGAACGGCGGTCAGCTGGAAGTTTCGCGGCCTCCCGGCCATCCCACGACCGAGTTTTATCTTTTTGGCGCGGTCGGATGGATTTTGGAGAAAGGTTTCGGCGTCGAGTTTGACGATAAGGTTTATCTAATTTGTCAGGCTGCCGGTGCGCTCGCTACTCTCATCATTTTTTACAACCTGCTCTATCGTCTCGGTGCGACACGCGTGCGCGCTCTCTTAGCCACCATCTGTCTGGCCTTTTCGGTTCAATTCCTTTTTAACGCGGTCGATGGCGAAGAATTCGATTTCGGCCTTCTCTTCTTGCTCGTCGCAGTGCGGTTTCTGGTTGTTCGAGCTGCGAAACCAAGTTTTACCCGGTTGTCGTTGTCGATCTTTTCTTTCGCGCTCGCGACCGGTTGCCGGCCCGAGCTCGTCTTCGTGGTAATTATTTTCCCGATTTATTGTCTTCTTAACCCAGGGCTCGGCCGGAAATATGCGCTCTTCAGCGTCGCATTTTCAGCGGTTGCGATCTCGATCGTCTGGCTGCCGATCTTGCTCATGGGCATCCGCGCGCCTTACACCGCCGGCATGAATTTGCGGGAATCAATCCTCGGCGGCGTATACCGGATAATTTTCCAGGCTTTTACGCCCGCGGTTATTCTGTTGCTTTGCTGGACACTAGTCACCGCGTTGCGTGAGTGGCCGCAACAAATTAAATCGCGAAACTTCATTTTCACGATGTCCTGTATCGTTCCAGTTATGTTTTTCGCGGTTTTCTTTCTGCATCCATCGAAAGCCGCGCATTTGCTGGTGGTCTTGCCGTTTCTCTTGTTGCTCGCGGTGAATCGATCGCTGGCGCTGGTTCTGGCGCTCACCTTTTTTACTTTGCTCGGAGCGTTCGTGAACATCGACATCTTCAAAGATCGACAATTGGTGCGTCCGTTTTTGGTTCCGGGAGCTTACTCTCAAGCTGTCCATCAAAAGCCGTATTATCGATTGAACTACCTTCGGAAACTTTTTGATCAGTGTGAAAACCGCCCGGCCGTGATTATTGGCAACGCGTGGCCGTGGGACTTCGAATACCACGTCGAGCGCGCCAATCTGCCGTTGCATGAGAAGGAACTCCACGGCGAAATTAAAAAGGATATTCCGGCATTCCTTTCCAGCGGGGAGCATTGCATTTTTTTGCCGCCCGAAGCTGCTTATGAGAATGCGTTGTTGGCCGAATGGCAGCGGAAAGGTTACGCCATGAAAATGGACGCGAAACTCTATCGCACTTTGTTTACGCGCTACGACGTTCGCTCTGGTTTTTCGTCAGTGACGGCGGAAGTCGGCGAGGTTTCCTTTAATTTATTTCGGATCGATTGATTAACCGCCATGCCAGAGTCGCTCGCCATCATCATCCTCACGCATAACGAGGTCGATAATTTGCCTCCTTGTTTGGAATCTGTTGCCGGCTTCGGTGAAATCGTGGTGGTTGATTCCGGCAGTGACGATGGCACGCAGGCGATCGCGCAGAAGGCTGGCGCGCGCATTTACGAGCAGCCGTTCCAGTCATTTGGCCAGCAACGAAACTGGGCGCTGGAAAACTGCGATCTGAAAAACGAATGGGTGTTGTTTCTCGATGCCGATGAAATTGCGACGGCGGAATTTTGTCAGGCCGTTGCAGATGCCATTCAGAACGCGGGAGACGCCGTCGCAGGTTTTTATTGTTGCTGGAAAATGATGCTGGATCAGCGCTGGCTACGTCGGAGCGACTCCTTTCCGAAATGGCAGCTCCGGATCGTGCGGCGTGGCCGCGCGGATTTCATCGACAGTGGGCACGGCCAAAAGGAGGGAAGAGTTGACGGCGAACTCGGCTACATCCGCGAACCGTACTTACACTATGCGCTGAGCAAAGGTTGGGAAGCCTGGTGGGCGAAGCACAATCAATATTCCTCTGAAGAGGCCGCCGATCGATCATCGCGTTCCACTTCCTGGGGCGAACTGTTCTCGAGAGATCCTTCGCGCCGAAATCGAGCGCTCAAACCGATTCTGAGTCGCATCCCAGGCTGGCCGCTTCTGCGATTTCTGCACATGTATATTTTTAAAGGCGGCTTTCTCGAAGGCCGCGAAGGATTCGCCTACTGCGCCAGTATGGGCTGGTACGAATATCTCATTCGCGCGAAAATGCGCGAGCTGCGGACCAATCAGTAGGCGCTGCGCGGTGGCCGAACCAATTGCGCGAACGTGCGCAGAATGATCGCGCACTCGAGGGACAGGTTCCAGTTTTCCAGATATTCGATGTCGCAGGCCACGCGGTTTTCAATGTCAGCGTTATTCCGGGCTTCGCCACGAAATCCGCGCACTTGCGCGAGACCGGTGATGCCCGGCTTCACAAAAGTGCGGACGTGATAGTTGGCCAGGAATTTCGAGAACTGCTGGTTGTGTTCGATTAAGTGCGGCCGCGGCCCGACGATACTCATGTCGCCGCGAAGCACGTTCCAAAACTGCGGCACTTCATCGACGCTTAATTTGCGAAACCATTTTCCTATCGGATAGACGCGCTCGTCTACCTCGCTGGCTTGACGCGATAGTTCGCCATTGTTGGAACGCATCGTCCGAAATTTGTAAATCTTGAACTGTCGATTTTGCATCCCGGCGCGGTTTTGCACATGAAAGAGCGGACCGGGCGACTGCAGCCGTTGCGCGATAAAAACAACCACGGCCAGCAGCGGAAAAATAACGAGCATGACCGGCAATGCGATCGCGAAGTCGATCGCGCGTTTCAAAAACCGATTCAATGGATTTTCGAGCGGTTCTTCGCGCAGGCCAATGAAGCGAAAGCCGCCGTCTTCAAAGTGAGTCACCGGATGACGCAGCCGTTCTTCCAAGTCGCTCAGAATGAGAAGGCGGATACCGAGCTGATCACAAATTTGAATCACATTTTGGTTCGCTTCGGAAAGTGGGAATTCGAGGAGAATGACTTGGGTAATGCCGTGATCGCGAATGATCGGTTCGAGCTTTTGCGTCCGGCCGAGCAACGGAACTCCGACGTTGTCGATCTTATCGTCGTCAGACACCAGGCCGACCGTGTGCAAACCAATCTCGGATTTGCGTTGAAGCCATTCGCGCAGCTGAGCGGCGCGTTGACCTGAGCCAATTAGAAGGGTCTTATCTTCGCGCCGGAAAATTCCCCAGGATAAAAGCGAAGGAAGATAATAATGCGAGAAGAGGAGTGCGATGTAGAGCCAGGGAACGAAATTGAACAGAAAGACACGCGAAATAAATGCGTCCTTGGCCGCGACGAGGTAGAGCACGAGCAGTCCGACGCTGGCGGCCGTTTGCCGGAGACTGAGTCGATGCGGTCGCAGCAGTTCGTTTTGGAGAAAAAAGTTTTTCGACCGGCTGAGTGTTTCCAGAGTCAATCCGAGCACGAGCATCCCACAGTAAATGCTGTAACGGCCCCAGGTGAGCGAGCCGCCGGACGAATAAAAGGCGACCATGATCCAGACGCCGATCCAGAAAATGGCGGCGACGATAATGATCTGGCAAAACAGGAAGAGGCGGTAAAGTCCTTCCGTCCGTTGCGTGACCATGTTCTATTTTGCCCGGCTAAGCATGAGAGTACGCGATGGCAGCGCGGCTTCAACTCGTGCTAAGATTCCCGTGCTCATGATGTTTCGATTCCAGCGACCGTTTGGCTTAAAGGGTAAAAGCGTTTCCCATACCATCTAGCATTCGCCGCTTATGGAGAATGTAGCTAAACCAGTTGAATCTGAACGCGAGCGCAGGACCACGCCCGGTCCGATGCCCGAAGCATTCCTCGCTTTGCTTCCGGTCCTTGCCTGTTTTCTCGGCGGCGCCACCCAAAAATGGGGCGAGGGAATCGTGTTCGCGCTGCTCGGAATTTTTCTGATCGCGCGTCCACCGCGCTATTCGCTCGGATTAGCAATCAATCTCGTGTTGGTTGCGCTGTTGGTCTGGTCGGCGATCGCATTTTTGCCGGCGAGTTGGTTTTACCAACCGGCCTGGCGCGCCGCTTACGTCAACGACTTTGGAATCGTGCTTCCGGCCACCGTAAGTCCACAACCATGGATCACCGCAACGTGTTTGATCAGTTTCCTGGCCGGTCTGACGTGGTTCTACGTCGTATGCAGCGAACGGCTCGGATTACGTGAAGTGCGGAGCGCATTGCGTTTGTTCAGTGCTGGCATCATCGCGCTCGCGGCGATTTCCATTTTGTTCTGGCTCGCAAAAACCGCGCCGCCCTTCTGGCACAACGAACGCAACTTCGGGCCGTTTCCGAATCGCAATCAAACCGGCAACCTTTTTGGCCTGACCGCGATTATGATTCTGGCCTGCGGCCAGGACGATCTTCGCAAAGGCCGCAAACGCTGGATCCTTTGGGGCCTCGCGCTCGCGCTTATCATTGCTGCGATCATTGTGAACTTTTCCCGCGCCGGGATCGGTATTCTCGTCGCTGGAAGCGCGCTTTGGCTCGGAATCTTTTCGCTCCGACAGCGTTCGTCGTCACGGATCGCGCTGGTTGTTTCGTTTCTGCTCCTGTTGTTCACCGCGCTGCTCCTTTTTGGCGGGGAAACATTCGAACGATTTCATCTCCGCAATCTCGCCAACGCCGGCCTCTCGACCGATTTCCGGTGGCGGATTTTTTCCGATGTCTTTCAACTGATTGGCGACTCGCCCTGGGCCGGAATCGGTCTTGGTAATTTCGAAGACGTGTTCGCTATTTTTCGCGCAGCTTCTTACAGCGACCGGCGCGCGATTCATCCTGAAAGCGATTGGCTCTGGGTCTGGACCGAGCTGGGTTGGGTCGCAGTCGTTCTGGTCATCGTCGGACTCGTTTTGATTCTCCGGAAAGTTTTTCCTCTGCGTGAAGGAACAAACCAGCGTTATCGGCTCGCAACCCTGATCGCCGCGATTCTTTTTGCGCTCCACGGCTTAGTCGACGTTTCCGGTCATCGCATCGGCACAATGTTTGCCGGAATGTTCCTGCTCGGTCTTTCGCTTCATCGGCCTCACTCATTCAAACCGAACCGATCGTTGTCGATCTTGTTTCGGTTGATCGGATTAGTCTTGCTGGTTGTGGGCGGTTCCTGGTTCGTCGCTACCCGCGGCCAAAAGCTTCTTCCCGGTTCGGTCGGTGTGGCCAACGCAAAGCAACTCGCCACCATCGACAATCGGGAACGGAACTTCACTGAAACGGTCGCGGTCACGACCACTGGACTGAAATGGGCGCCTCTCGACTGGGAACTCTATTTTTCCCGGGCCGTTGCCGAGGTCCAATTGAAGCAAACCGACAACGCGCTGACCGATTTCCGTCGCGCGCGTTTTCTTGAACAAATCTCTTATGAACTTCCGCTGGCAGAAGGCAACGTCTGGCTATCATCGCAACCCGTTCTGGCCGCGACCGCGTGGCGCGAAGCGTTGCGCCGCGCCGGGCCGGAACGCGCCGGGGTCTTTGCAGCCATGCTGAGTAAGGCGTCGCTTCGTAGTCCCGAAGTCAGTCGAATTCTTGCTGAGCTCGGGGTCAGCCGTCACGATCTCGCACTGCCCTATCTCGCGCGAATCTCCGGGGCCGAGTTCAACCGCGCACTGGCCAAAGTCCAGGAGAACGACCCCGATCTCAGTTCGTTCAGCGAGACCGAGAGGCTCGCGCTCTTTGCCTTTTGGTCGGACCGCGGCGACGCCGCGGAACTTTCTCGCGCGGCTACTCAACATCCCGATTGGTTGCCGTACGCCTGGCTCGGGGTCGCTAAATATGACGCCAGTCAAAAGGATTTTCGCGCCGCCTACGAATTGACTCAACGCTACGGCGAACCGGTCGCGCTCCCGCGTGTCTCGCCGAGCGCTTCCGTCCAACAATTGGAAAGTCGATTTCGCGGCGCGCCCGACAATTACGGCATCGGTTACGAACTTTACCGCGCGCAAATGCAAAGCGGCCGCGTCGACGATGCGCTTAACACCGCCCGCCATTTCAGCGAGCGCGCAAATTCGCCTGCCTACTTCCGCTACCTCGAAGCTCAATGCTGGGCCGAAAAACAAAACTGGGAACGCGCCTGGAACGCGTGGCTGGCGTTTCACTCAGCGCAATCTGCAGCGAAATGAGTCGTCGGAACCCGGTCGACCAAATCAACATTTACTCGGCGATGGCGGCTTGTGCCGCGGCCAGGCGCGCGATCGGCACGCGGAAGGGACTGCAACTTACGTAATCCAAGCCGAGACGATGGCAGAATTTCACGCTGTCGGGATCGCCGCCGTGTTCGCCGCAAATGCCTAGCTTGATCTTGGGGCGAGTGCTCCGGCCTTTCTCGACCGCGATTTGCATGAGCTGGCCTACTCCGGTCTGATCGAGCGTCGCGAACGGGTTCTTCTTGAAGATCTCGTTCTCGACATAAGGCGTGAGGAAGTTGCCCATGTCGTCGCGGCTGATGCCCAGTGCCATCTGCGTGAGGTCGTTAGTCCCGAAGCTGAAGAACTCGGCGCTCTTTGCGACTTCGTCCGCGGTAAGCGCGCCGCGCGGAACTTCGATCATAGTGCCGACCAGATAATCGAATTTCACCTTTTTCTTAGCCATCACTTCTTTGGCAACGCGATGAACGATCTCCGCCTGAAGATCGAATTCTTTCTTGAAGCCGACGAGTGGGATCATGATTTCCGGTTTCACTTTAATCTTTTGCTTCGCGACATCGGCCGCGGCTTCGAAAACCGCGCGGGCCTGCATCTCGGTGATCTCCGGATAGGCGATGCCAAGGCGGCAACCGCGATGACCGAGCATGGGGTTGAACTCGTGGAGCTGTTCGACGCGGTGCGCGATCTTCTCCGCGCTGATGCCGATCTTCTTCGCCAGGTCCGCCTGCGAACTTGCTTCGTGTGGAAGGAATTCGTGCAGCGGCGGATCGAGAAAACGGATCGTTGCCGGATAACCTTTGAGCGCTTTGAAGATGCCGACGAAATCGTCGCGCTGATAAGGAAGAAGTTTCGCGAGCGCGATTTTTCGGTCATCGACATTGTCGGCCAGAATCATCTCGCGCATTGCGTCAATCCGATCGCCTTCGAAGAACATGTGTTCAGTGCGGGTGAGCCCGATACCGACCGCGCCAAAGGCAAGGGCGTTCTCGGTCTGCTCGGGATTGTCGGCGTTGCAACGGACCGCGAGGCGCGTGGCTTGCGAGCACCACTTCATCAGTTGGTTGAAGGACTTAAACTTTTCCGTTTCCTGAGCGGCTTTGTCGCCGTGCAACATGCCGGTGATGATTTCGCTCGGTGCGGTGGCGAGTTGGCCGCCGTAAACAGTGCCAGCGGTCCCGTCGATGGAGAGGAAGTCGCCTTCCTTGAAACTCTGGTTTTCAACCGAAACGGTCTTCTTCCTGTAATCGATCTCCAAGGCCGAAGCGCCGCAGATGCAGACCTTGCCCATCTGCCGCGCGACGAGCGCGGCGTGCGACGAGACCCCGCCTTTCGCCGTGAGGATGCCTTCCGCCGCGATCATACCGCGCAGATCTTCCGGACTCGTTTCGTTGCGCACGAGCAACACCTTCTCGCCTTTCTCCGCGGCGGCGGCGGCGCGGTCCGCGTTCAGATAAATTTTGCCGGAAGCCGCTCCGGGTCCGGCCGGAAGTCCGCTCGCGATCGCTTTTGCTTTCTTTACTTCGTTTAGATCGAAGATGGGCGCGAGAAGTTGACCGAACTGATCAGCCGGGTTGCGCATGACCGCGGTTTTCCAATCGATCAATTTCTCCTTGAACATGTCCATGGAGAATTTGAGCGCCGCCGCGGCGGTGCGTTTGCCATTGCGTGTTTGCAGC
>DASTJU010000249.1:0-7294 GCA_035716295.1 Chthoniobacterales bacterium
CGTCGGTCATCAGCACCTTGCGCGTGAAAGACCCGGTCCGCGCAAACAAAATTGTGAATGCACTGACCCATGCGATCGACGAAGACGCGCCTTGGACAAAAGCAGAAAAGAACGGCGTCGCTTACTTCTACATGCAGTCGCCGGCCGCTTTGTTCGCGATCACTCCGACAATTGCGTTGTCGAACCAGGTCCTGATTGCGGGAGTCGATTCGGTTTCGGTGGAATCGGCGATTAATCGAAGCACAAAATCCTCCGCCGGGCTGGCCGATTCGGCCGCTTACAAATCGGCCGTACGCGCGGTGCCGGCGCCGACAGACGCGTTCGTTTACGTGGATACAGCGCTGCTTTACTCGCGGCTGGACGCCGCGCTGCGTCCGATGTTGCTGATGAGCGCCGCCTTCATGCCGGCGATCTCCGATTATGTCGATGTTGGCAAATTGCCGCCGCCAGAAATCGTGACAAAACACCTTAGCCCGATCGTTTCATCGCAGCGATATGACGGCGACGGTTACGTGACGGAATCGACCGGACCGGTCACGTTAGATCTCGGACTTGGCTTACCGGCAGTAGTCTGGACGCTAAGCCATCGGCACAGCGAATAGGCTACAAGAACTGGACAGTTAAATGGGCCATTTCGGCGCTGTTTACCTAGCATAGTCTAACTTAGCGGCGAGTGCCAGATTGTGCTGTTAGTTTGGCTAAAACGTGTTAGCGTTTGCGCCCTATGGCTATTCTCAAGAAAAACGCATTTTCTCGTCGAGTTCCTGATTTGGTGACCGAGGAACTGGTGGCGGTGCTCTCACGTCGCGCCTCCTACGAGTTCAAGGAACTCTTTGATATTGTGCACGAGAATCTTCGCGCGCGAAACGCTGCGAGCGGCGGCGAGGAAATGCTCCGGTTGCGTGCCTACGAAAAACTTCAGAACCTGGTTGCACGCGGCGCGGTGAGAAAGAATGGCAAGAAATACAAAGGCCTGCCTTCATCGCTGGCCAAGGCGATCGCGCCTCAGAACGGACATATTCCAGGTCCGCGCCCCCTGGTTGCAGTAAAATAATTACGACTCAGCCGTAGCCTGCGAGGCCGCGAATGATTCAAGAATATCTGCCGGTTCTTCTGCAGATCATTGTTGCAATCGGATTCGCCGCGTCTGCGCTACTCGTCAGCGTTTTGCTCGGGAAAACCGGGAAACGCACGCCGGCGAAAGACACTGCCTATGAATGCGGGATGATTCCGCAAGGCGAGGCGCAACCGCGCTTCAGCGTGAAGTTCTATCTCGTCGCCATGCTCTTCATCCTATTCGATCTCGAGATCGTGTTCATGTATCCGTGGGCGGTCGTTTACAAAGAAGCGATCGCGCACAGCAGCGTGATCTTCTGGAGCATGCTCAGCTTCATCAGCATTCTGATGGTGGGCTACGTTTACGCGCTGAAAAAAGGCGCGCTCGATTTTCGAAAGTAAGACGATCGAACCGAAGATCGACATCGTCACTTCGCCACGGCTTTTGCCGGTAGCGCTGGTCCTGAGCGTCTTGATTTCTAAAAGACCCACCAACCGCGGACGAAGAGGCCGCTGAAAAGGGCGAGGGAAAGAAGCGACCAAACCGTGATGACAGCGTTCCAAAAACGGTTTTGACCGACGAAAGCGAAGAGAAAGAAAATCGGAAACATGGTCAGCGCGTATCGCGGCATGCTCTCGATGAAAGTAACGCAGACCAAAAGCAGCCAGTTTCCAGTTAGCCAGGTCGCGTAAACTGGTCGGAGCTTGAACCAGCTCGCGATCGCACAAACAAAACCGAGAACGGTAAAAAGCGCTTCCTGGGTCCCGACGATCTCGCCTTCATTTGGAACGCGCTGGACATTACGAAACGCGTCCGGAATTCCGCGCCATGGCCAGGAGAACGACATGTGGAATAGCTGCCGGCGCAGTTTCAAAAACGCGAATGGGTGACCCGAGATCCGCCAATTAAGAAACAAGTAAACAGCAAAGCCGAGCGGGACGACCGCGATCCAGAGCCATTGCCAGCGCCAACGCCTGATCGTGGTCCATTGGTGGCCGGCCTCTACGACGAGCGTTGGCAGCAAGATGATGCCGTTCGCGCGAGTCATCCAGGCAAACGCGCCGAGAATGCCGGCAAACCACCATCGCTCCTTGCGCGCGGCGAAAATGGAGCCGATGGCCAACGCGAAAAAAAGACTTTCGGTGTAGCCAATGTGCAGCACGTAAGCGGTTGGAAAGATCAGGAAAAAATAAACCGTGCGGCGCGCGATGGTCTCATTCCACTCGATCGCAGTGAGGCGTCGCAAAATGACAACGGCGAACAAGAGCGCAATCCCGGATACGATGAAGGAAGCGATCAGGAAATCGCCACTGATGTAGGAGAAGGCGCGGACGCACCATGGATAAAATGGATAGAACCAAGCTTTGAATTTATCCGCGGCGCTATAACCGAACTCGGCCAGTCGCAGAAAATGGATCGAGTCCCATTGGTTCCAGATTTCCAGCCAGGACCGTCCGACCGGAACCTCTTCCTCTTCAAAAGCCTGATAGCTTGCGGCACCAAGCGCCAAGAGCAGCACCTTGATCGCCAACGCCCAGCCGATGACAAGCCAATCGTCGCGCGGCAGCCAACCGGCGACGCGCTGGAACATCCTTTTCACGATGGCGGTCGATCTTAAAACGCCCACCAGCCGCGCATAAACAAACTGGTGAAAAGCGCCATAAATAGCAGCGACCAAACGATGAGGACGAAATTCCAAAAACGATTGGCCGCGAGCAAACCGAAGAGAATAAAAAGCGGAAACATCGTCAGCGTATAACGCGGCATGCTTTGCAAAAATGTCACGCTGGCGAGCAGCAGCCAATTACCGGTCATCCACATCGCATAGATCGGTCTCAGCTTGATCCAACTCAGGACGACCCCGATTAAACCGAGCAAAGCGAAAAGGAATTCCTGGGTTCCAACCATTTCGGCCTGGTCGGGTTTCCAATCCATCATGATGTTCATGGCCCCGTGCATTCCGGTCCATGGCCAGGTGAACTCCGTGAAAAACATAGGTTTGCGCTGGTGGAAAGCGCTGAACGGATCGCCTGTGACGCGCCAGTTGAGAAACAGGTAAACCGCAAAGCCCAGCGGAATGAGCGCAATCCAGAGCCAGCGCCAGTCCCAGCGTTTCGTTTTCCAAAACTGATATCCGGCTTCCATGGCAAGCGTCGGAATCAAAACGATCCCGTTCGCGCGCGTCATCCAGGAAAGCGCGCCGAGCGCGCCGGCAAGCCACCATCGATCTTTTCGCGCGGCGAATACACTCCCGATGGCAAGTGCGAGGAAGAGGCTTTCGGTGTAAGGCGCGTGCAAAAAAAGCGCGGTCGGAAAAATCAAAAAGAACCAAACGCTTCGAAGCGCGATTTCGGACGAAAAATCGAGCAACACGATTCGGCGTAAAAGAATGGCGGCGACAATCAACGCGACGAATGAAACAACGAGTGCAGAGACAAGATAATTTCCATTGAAGAAAGCGACGATCCGGACGCACCACGGATAAAGCGGATAGAACCAGGCTTTCCAAGCGGTGGTGTTGGTGTACCCGAATTTCGCCAGTTTCAGATACTGGTCCGCATCCCAGCGATTCCAAAGATCGACCCAGCCAAACCAGCCGGCGGTGCGCTTGTTTTCGAGAATCTGGTAACTCTTCGATCCGAAAACGAAGAGCAAAATTCTGATGGCGAAAACCCATCCGACGACGAGCCAGTCTTCGCGCGACAACAAACCAGTGACCCGGGCCCACGCGGTCGCGATTGTTCGCCAAGGGTCGGACTCGGCCGAGCGAGTCGATGTCGATGTTGTCTCTTCGTTCATCTGGTCACGGATGGATTTGATCGGTCCACAGAAATTGATAGGTGGCGATCGCGTTAATCGTTACCGAAATAACAAAAAGGGACAGTTCGATCACCGAAAGTTTCGCGCGACCGTTGCCAAGCAACAAAAGAAACATCCAGGGGAGGAGCACCATGGCGTAGCGATAGGAGAACTGCCAGCCTCCGGGATTACCATGCGCCCAAAGCGCGAAGGTCAGTAAACCGATGGCGATCCAAGCCGCCGCTTTGTGCGGTCCGCCCTCGCGAAAAAGCAGAAACAGAAATGGACTGGCCAGAAAAATGGAACAACCGAACGGATAAAAGGTAATGAATGGGAAATTGGGCGCGTCCCGGAAACCTTCGAATAACATTTTGTGGATGTTCCAGGGGATGGCTTGAAGCGAGAAAAGCCCGTGCTGGTACCACGGCTCCTGCAAGACATTGGGAATATGCGAGTAGCCAAAATCAAGGATCGAGTGGAAGCGCGCGTAATTGTAAATGGCGGTGAGCAGACCGAGAGCGACGGGAACAATCAAAAAGTAAATGAACACGCGCGATTTTTCGCGGCATTGTTGCATCAGCGATTTCAGATCCCGCGAGTCGGGAGCAATTCCTCTCACCAAAAAATAAATGAAAATGGGGAGACACAGGGCGAGCTCGGTTCGATTGCCGATCGCGAGAGCGAAAAATGCCCCCGCCACAAGCGGTCGAAACTCAACGAGAACAAAATAGAGAGCGGCTACCTGGCCGAGCACGGCAAGGCCGAGGGCCAGCTGCCACGCGCCGCCGAAGCCAAGATTGCACCAAGTCCAGGTTCCAAAAATGGGCGCCAACGAAAGGATAACTCGCCTGGGCAGCGATTCAGTTCCGATCGCCGACAAACGAAACAGAAACCAAACCGACAAGGCCGCGATCAACGCCGCCAAAGCGTGTCCCGGAAAATCATGGACCAGTTTTATTTTTTGTAGAACGGCGACCGGCAACATGCTCAGAACCGCGCCCAGCGGAAACACCGAGTAATACCTGCCGTCTGCGGGGACCATTTCATTGAGCCAGGAAGGGGCCGGTTGGCGAAGGCCTACATCGCCTTGCAAGAGGGCGGAAGCGATTCGTGAAGTGTAATCGAAATGCTGTTGCGTTGCCTTGATCGAGAAATAAAAAAGAAGCAGCGCGGCCAGCGCGAGTACGCTGCCGACCCAAACATCTCGATGCCTGGTCATCGCCTCCATGGCCCCCATTTTAGAGGTGTTTGAGCCCGAATCGTCCATCGATATTTTTGATTTTATGGTGACCGATTACCACTTGCGCGGCCTGCCGAGAGCGCCTAATAGCTTTAGCCTTCCATGATTCACCACATCGTCCTTTACAAACTCAAGCCTGAGGTCACTCCCGCTCGTGTCGAGGAGATGATGATGAACACGCGGATGCAGCTCTTAAAGATTCCGGAGGTGCTCAACATCAAATGCGGCAAGCGGGTCGACCCGGAGCTGCCGTGGCCTTTCTTCATCGCGATCGACTTCGAGTCGATGGACAAGTTCGCTATTTTTCGGGAGGACCCCATTTTCGTGAAGTTCATGGAGGAAATCATCAAACCGAACATCGCCGATTCGCTCAACCTGGATTTTGAAATGGACCCGGGCAAAGACGTGCGGTTTTCCTGATTGCTGATCGATTTCCCCTTTCCGGTTTTGAAATTGCTGACATATAACGTCAGCGCATGACAAAGAAGGCCATCATTCTTGCGGGCGGCGCCGGCAGCCGGCTTTTTCCGCTTACCAAGATCGTCTGCAAGCAGCTGCTCCCGGTTTACGACAAGCCGATGATCTGCTACCCGCTCGCGACGCTCATGCTCGGCGGCCTGCGCGATGTCCTCATCATTTCCACACCGAAAGACTTGCCGATGCTGCGAGATTTTCTGGGCGATGGGGCGCAGCTCGGAATCAAGATCCAATATGCGGAACAACCGAAACCAACCGGCATCGCCGAAGCATTCGTGATCGGCGCCAAATTCATTGGCGACTCCGGCGCCTGCCTGATTTTGGGCGACAACATCTTTTACGGGAAACTCGATTTTTTCCGAGAGGCACTCGCGATCACGAGTGGCGCATGCATTTTTGGTTACCAAGTCCGCGATCCTCAACGCTACGGAGTCGTGGAATTCGACAAGAGCGGCAAAGCAATCAGTCTCGAAGAAAAGCCGAAGAAACCGAGAAGCCACTTTGCGGTGCCGGGTCTTTACGTTTACGACTCGAAGGTTGTCGATCTTTGCAAGACGTTGCGTCCATCTGCGCGCGGCGAGCTCGAGATCACCGATTTAAATTTGCTCTATCTCAAAAAGAACGAGCTGCATGTGAAGTTGCTTAGCCGCGGCATGGCCTGGCTCGATACTGGAACGCAAACCAGTTTGCTCGAAGCCGGCAACTACATCGCCACGATCGAACATCGACAAGGACTCAAAGTGGCGTGCCTCGAAGAGGTCGCGCTGCGGATGGGTTTCATTGGCGAAAAAGATCTGGCCAAGATCATCGGCCAACTCCCGAAGGGCGATTACCGGGATTATTTGCAAATGGTGTGCGACGAACGTTCCACGGCCGGACCGGCACCAGTCGGCTGATTTTACTTCGACTGGTCGCGCAGGAGATGGGTCGTGTCGGCCACCAGTTTTGTGACCGCGTCAGCTTCGGTCGCGTCGTAATAACCGCGAATCGCGCCATGTCGATCCACCAAGATCATCCGCGTGCTGTGCACTGGAATTCCTTTGTCTTCGCTGCCGTCCGAGACCGCGAGTTTGAATCCGTTGCGCGATAAATTGTAAATCGTCGATTGGGGACCGGTCAGAAAATCCCAGCGGCCGGGCTCGGCGTGCAGCTTCTCGGCGTAGCCGCGCAAGACCTGCGGCGTGTCTTTCGCCGGATCAACCGAAAACGAAACGAGATGGACGTCCGTTTTTTCGAAAGGCTTCTGCAATTCACTCATTCGGCTGCTGAGCATCGGACATGGTCCGGGGCAAGTCGTGTAAATGAAATCGGCAATCCAAATTTTGCCGCGCAGTTGAGCCGAACCGAAATTTTGTCCGTCCTGGTTCACCAGGACGAATTCGGGAACCATTCCGTAGGACGAAACGGTACGCTGCCGCAACGCAGTCACTTCGAGCTGTCGCAGCCAGAGCAAAAGCATCAGCGTGACGATTGGAATTCCGATCAATGTCGTTTTCCAAAGTCTCGTCATCCTGGCCGACGCCGGATCGATTGCTGTGGTGCCCGCGTTCATGCTTTACTCAACACCAGCGCGCCCAGCAGCAGAGGCAGGTAGATAATTGACGTGATGAACAATCGTCGCGCGTCCGACCGCGTGCGCGTTTTCAAAAACCGCATCGCGACGGCGACAAACACGACGCCGAGGATCAGCTCGGCCAAAAGATAAAAAACAGTGGCGATCC
>DASTJU010000250.1:0-10433 GCA_035716295.1 Chthoniobacterales bacterium
CGAAACGCTTTAGAACATTGCGCTTCGCGACAATCGTGCTGGCTCCTCTGAGACTTCGGTGCTGTGACATAGGACGAAAATGAGCGCCAAAGCTAGCCCGAAGACGGGACTTTTCAAATGCGCTTTCGCTCTGCTTCGGAAGGCCCGTTATAACTGATTCGTCAGGACAACGTACCGACCGCTGGTCATCATCTGGTGATAGATATGAAAGCGCGTCGTCAAAAGCTGCTGCCAATACGGAATTCGATCTTGTTCGATAATCAAAAAAATCTCCTGTGGCTCTCCCCAATGGCGCAAAATTGCATCCTCGCTAATGGAAACGTTGGCGCCGCCGGCAATCTGCATCTCGTCATTGGCGGGCTCGTTCACCAAATAAAAGTGACGGTGCAAATAAAATATAAGGCTGCTGGCGTCGTCCAGTTCGCCTTCGTAGACCACCGCATCTTTGTCATGGAGCCGGCCCTCTAAAAAACGAGCCGCCTCGGCCAATGAAAATTGTGGCGCCATCCGCGCCACCCCGTCCGCGAGCGAAAGGGCAATCGGCACCATGGCCGCGGCCAAGACGCTGAGGCAAAGTCGCGGCCGACGTTTCGCTGCCAAATAAGCAGCAATAATCGAAGCAACGATTAGAGAAACAGCGACCACCGTGAGCATGGGACGCAGAATTTCCCACGCCGAGGGCGGCAGCGTTTGTAATGCGTCCCAGGTTGTCCAACTTCCGTCTTCGTTTTCGCCGCGACTTTCGTTCGCTCGCATCAAATGCGGTTGGAAGATTGCCACCAAACCCGCAGCGATACCTGTTAGGCCGACCATGCTCGTGCCGACAAGCTGCCATCGCTGCGATATTCGATCCCATGCAGTCGCGGCAAAAATTGCGAACGCGCTCCACATGCTCATGGAATAATAATCCTGACGTTGCCCGATGATCAGGAGCGGCAGAAAAACCACTGCCATCCAACACAATGGCAAAGCCTCGGAAAATTCCAACTCTCGCGGCCGAATGACTTTTCGCCAGGCAAAGATGACTCCGGGAACAATCGCAACCGACCACGGGAACCACCAGACCAGGTGCATCCAAACAAATTGAAGCCGCGGCACCCCGTTGTCGCTCCCCGGGACATTGGAAAAAGAGCGCAGGTGTCCCCACCATTCCACTCCTAGAAGTTGCTGCAAAAAGCCGGGGAAATGAAGTTCGGTCGCGATGTACCACGGCACAAACAGGACGACAAAAAGCGAGATATAGACCCAATGAAAAAGGCGACGGAAGCGCAGACGCGCTTCGCGGTAAAAAAATCCGAGGAAAACAAAAATCGTGAGCGGGTAGATTAGGCCAAGTAAACTTTTCGTGAGGCAAGCCAGTAAGCAGCAAATCCAGAAACCGAGAAACCAGAGAGCCCGTCCGCGTCGCCGTTGATAACCGCACACTCCGCAAAAAATCGCGCCCGCGATAAAGGCGCTGAACACGGGTTCGGGCATGATAACGCGTCCGAGAAGCGCTGTGCCGCAGCTGCAAAGATAAATCAGGCCCGCAAAAAATCCGCGCCAGTAATCTCCCAATTTTTCACCGATCAGAAATGTGAGCGCCACGCTAGCCATCGCCGCCAACGCGATTGGCAGACGCGCGGCGGTGGAATTGATCCCGAAAATTTTGAAAGAGCCGATGATGAGCCAGTAAAGCAGCGGCGGTTTCGGCAATCGCGGCAAGCCGTCGTTTGTCGGCCAAAGCCACTGATGCGTTTGAATCATTTCGCGCGCCGCGCCGGCATATTGCCCTTCGGTGTGATTATAGAGATCTCCCCAGCCCATCGTGGTCAGATGCAGCAGCGCCGCGAGCCCAATTAGCGAAACAAAGAGCGCGTGGCGCAACGGAGGTGGAGGCAGTGCCGGCGGATCAAGCAATGCATTCTCAATGCTGAATGTGCGGGCGCCAGCCGTCATCGCGTTAATCGTTAGGCCGAACTGGCACTAGAGCGATATTTTTCCCAATCGGCCGGCAACGGCAATAATTTCGCAGCCGGCATTTCAACTAGAGCCAACGTTTGCCGGCATTCGGCGATCAACGCTTCATCCGCGGGTCGGGTGATTCGGAAAGCGCACCAGAATCGCGCGCGTTGCAAATCATCAAGCCAGCCGTCGATTATCAATTTGTCACCCAGCTTTGCCGCGCAGCGATAATCGATCTCCGTCCGGACGACCACCGGATATTTCTGGGTTTTCACCATTTCGGCGAGCGGCAGCCCAAGCTCTTCGGCGAGCAATGTCCGCGCAATTTCGATGAAACGAAGATAAGCGATGTTCGATACGACACCGCCGCAATCCGTGTCGAAGAACATGACCTGCACTTCCGTGCGTACGCGTGGTTGCTCAGAATTCATCGTAAGATCGACATCACCGCATTTACGACTTCCGGAACAGCGATTTCTTTCATGCAGCGAAAATCGATCGGACACTCGCGCAAGAAACACGGACTGCATTCAACGTGACGGCGAATGATCGTGTGGCCATTTCCGAGCGGACCTGTGAGAGCGGGTTCGGTCGAACCGAAAATGGCGACCACCGGCACGCCGAGTAACGCCGCGAGATGCATCGTTCCGGTGTCGTTGGTTAAGAGCGCACGGCAGCCGCGCAATTCTTCGATCAACTGGTCTAAAGTCGTTTGGCCGATTCGATTCGAGCAATTGTCGCCCAGCGCGGTAGCGATTGTTTCGCCGATCGCTTTGTCCTTTTGCGTCCCGAGCAAAATCCATTGGGCGTTTGATTGCGCCGAGATCGTGGTCGCCATTTCTGCAAAACGTTCGGGCAACCATCGCTTGGCTGGTCCGTATTCCGCGCCGGGACAAAGCCCAAGGAATATTTGAGGTTTAACGTTTGAGGTTTGAGTTAACGCCCAGCTCACGTCTTTCGTAAGATCGACATCTGCGCCGCAATCGTCCGCGATTCGCAGGAAGCGAGTGGCATGATGTTCGGGTGGACCTGGACGCCGAGGTTCGCGGACAATTTGATTTAATTGCCAGGCGCGCGCGTGTCCGCGGTAACCGACTTTTCTCGGGACTCGCCAAACCTCGAGTGCTACGCGCAATGAATTGGGAAACAAGATCGCGGCATCAAAGGGTTTTTGTCGCCCAATCAGACGAACGGCGCTGAAAAGCGATTTGTTCGGCAGGGACAAGATTTCGTCGACTTCTGAGATCAATTTCCACATCGGCGCGATTTTTTGTGGCGCGAGAATTGTAACGTGGGCGTCCGGCCGGCCTTTTTTGATCGCGCGCACTGCCGGCACGCTCATGACCGCGTCGCCGAGCCAATTGCTGCTCCGAATAAGAATCCGGAATGGTTTCAATTGTTGGGGTGGCAAACTTTTCGGGAGAAAGACGCCGCGTTTGTAACGCGCGAGAAGAAAATTTGGGCGCGGCGTTTTCCAGCGGTTATGCAGCCAAAAACCGTCTTCCGGGGCGCGACGAATCTGCGTCTCGATCAGTTCATTCGCTTTCGCCGTCATTGCTTCGACCGAATCGCCGGGTGCGTCGACTCGATCGGTGAATGAAATCTGCCAGCGTCCCGGCGCGTCGGTGTAAATAGCGCTGCCGAGCAACGCCGCGCCGGTACGTTTTGCTAAAAGCGCCGGCAACGACGTGGTCGATGCCAGTTTGCCGAAAAAAGGCACCCATAAGCCCTGGTCGCCTGCGTGTTGATCGCTGAGAATTCCGATCGCGCCACCACCTCGCAGCAATTCAATCGCTTTTTGAAACCCTTCGTTGCGATCGAACAGTTCGACGCCGGCGCGGCCGCGCAATGTGCGGACGTGTTTGTCGATATAACGATTTTTTAGGGGCTGATAAATTGTGCTGTTACGCACATAGCCAATCGCGACAGGAAGCATTTGCGCCTGCAGTTCCCAGTTTCCGATATGACTCAAAATAAGCACGACTGGCCGCCCGTTGCGCAGTTCGCGATGGGCCGCGTCTGCGTTTTCGAACTGAACATTCGCCCGCGCTTTGTCGAGCGGCATCGCCGCCAGCTTCAATCCGGAAAGTAGATTTGCGCCCAGTCGCTGAAAATGACGACGCACGAGGCGGCGCATTTCTTGCGGCGACTTTTCCGCGCCAAATGCGATCTCGATGTTACGAAATCCCAGACGCCGATATTTTCCAAGAGCGATCCAGGCGCAGAAGCCCAAGCCGTTTCCAAGCGCAAACGCCGCCCGTAATGGCAGCAGACTGATCAGGGCGAAGCCTGCGCGGTAAATAAGATAAACCAAATACTCGAGCATCGATTTCGGCCGGCGCTTGCCGAAGGCGTCCAGCGTAAATTTGCCAGCCCGCGGCTGCAATGAATATAATGTGGCGATTGGCGCAGAGCTTCGTTAGGCATATAAGCGGCTTTGCCAAACAACATGAAAAAGGATTTGTGGCTCGGTCTCAATGAGCGCGCACGAAAAGGGCTCTCTCCGCGCAATTACAAGACTGGCACTGTCGCCCAACGAATCGCTGGACCGGGCGTCGATGGCGGCGAACTGGCTGCCGGTCGCGGCAAAGCAGAACTGAAGAAAGTTTGGATTCCAGGCGTTGAGATTTTTTCCAGAGAAATTCATCCCCAGCGTCATCGCGGCAGTTTTGGCGAGTTGGCGCGCGAGGCGCAGGGAGTCCTGGGCAAGATCAAGCTTTGGCCAAGGCAATGGTCGGCCGCGCGGATGTTCGCGAACAGCGCCAAAGGATTTCACATTCATCCCCCCAACATTCCGGCGGACACGACAGCGGAAAAGTGGATGCGCCGTTTGTTTGCGAACCAACCGCAGAACTATGCGTTGCGTCCGTACGATCGCGAACAATGGGACATCATGTTTTTTCTCCAGGGCCGCGCAGAAATGTTTCTCCGAGATGTGCGCGCCGGTCTGCCTGTTCGCAACATGCGCTTTTTTGTTGATGGCGACAATCATCGCAGTCACAACAATGTCGGCGTTGTGATTCCTCCGGGTGTCGCGCACGCGATTAGGGCCGAAGGTTCTGAAGATGTGATCATGGTTTACGGAACGAGCACAGCGTTCCAGCCGGAATTTGAAGGCCGCATTGCCAGTGAGATTGAAACGGCAGACCTGCCGGAATCCTGGCGAAAATTTCTAGGGGAGTGATCGTGCCGCCATGAAGCGGCAATTTGATCCGGCCGAGCTCGAGCTGATGGACCGGCCGCAGCCGGTTTCAGCCGAACTGGAAAGTGATCTTGAAAACATCCGGGAGCTCAATCGCTGGTTTGGCAGTTACGCGCTGATCTCGATGTTTCTCAGCCGTTGGATCAAACCCGGCGCGCGTCTCCGGATGATCGATCTTGCCACCGGATCTGGCGATATTCCGCGACTGGTCGCAGAGTACGGACGCAAGGTTGGCGCGGAATTACAAATCGATGCGTTGGATCGGCAATCCGCAACTCTCGAAATTGCAAAAAGACTTAGTGCCCGCTATCCGGAAATCAGTTTTGTTGAGGGAGATGTCTTGGAATGGCAACCGCCGGAGCCGTACGACATCGTCTTCTGCACGCTGGCCCTTCATCATTTTAGCGAAGATAATGCAGTGCAGCTGCTTCAACGTTGCCGAGACCTCTCACGCAAGTTCGTGCTCGTGTCTGATCTGCGCCGCGGTTGGTTGGCCACTATTGGCGTGCATTTGCTGACGGCAACGATGTTCCGCGAACCAATGACCAAATACGACGGGCGACTTTCCGCCGCGCGCGCGTTTTCATTTTCCGAAATGAACCAATTGGCGCGGCGAGCAGGCTGGACAAACTTCGGTCACCAAAGTTTTCCGTTCGCCCGCCAGGCGATCTGGCTCGAAGCGCGATGAAGATTCTAACCGCGATCGCCGAGGCACAGAATCATGCGAAGAAAGGGCCGCAGGTGCTGGTGCCTACCATGGGTGCTTTGCACAGAGCGCATGGGGAACTGATTCGAGTTGCGCGCGACAAGGCGGGGAAAGATGGCGAAGTAGTCGTCAGCATTTTTGTGAATCCGCTGCAGTTTGAACCCGGCAGCGATTACGAGCGTTATCCGCGACCGGAGAAGGAAGACGAAGAATTCTGCCGGAAATTGGGTGTCGATCTTTTGTTCCGGCCGAGCGCGCCCGAAATGTATCCAGGTAATCGTTCCGTGTTTATCGAGGAAAATTCGCTCTCGAATGTGCTGGAAGGCAAATCGCGTCCGGGACATTTCCGCGGTGTATGCACAGTCGTGGTGAAACTCTTCAACATTTTGCAACCCGATGCGGCGGTGTTTGGCGAAAAAGATTTCCAACAGCTGGCCATCGTTCGCCGGATGGTGCGCGATTTGAATTACAAGATCGACATCGTGGCAGTGCCGACGGTGCGGGACGACGACGGCCTCGCTTGCAGCTCGCGTAACGCGTATTTGAATTCCGAAGAGCGGAAACAAGCCGCGGTCTTGCGTAAGGCACTGCTGGCTGCGAAAGATTCCGGAAGGAAATCTGCGAAGGAAATCGTTGATCTGACCCGAAAGATCATCAGCGAAGCGCCGCTGGTGCGAATCGATTATGTCGATCTTGTCGATGCAGACACTTTGCAACGGATTGAAGTGGTCGGACCAAACTCGCTTCTCGCGCTCGCGGTTTTCTTTGGGAAAACCCGTTTAATCGACAACATTGTGTTGGGATGAAGGAATACGATTTCGTTGTCATCGGCAGCGGTATCGCAGGGCTCAGCTTTGCACTCAAGGCGGCGAAGCACGGTTCAGTGGCGGTCATTACCAAGCGCAAAGGGCCGGATACGAACACGGCCTGGGCGCAGGGCGGAATCGCTTGTGTGACAAGCGACGAGGACTCGTTCGAACTTCATGTCCGCGACACACTCGAAGCCGGCGCGGGATTATGCGACGAAAACGTGGTGCGCACAGTTGTTACGGAAGCGCCAGCACGGATTCAGGAACTTGTCGATCTTAGCGTGCAGTTCGACGAGCGTGAAGTTTCCGGCCACCGCGAGTTCGATCTGGGTCGCGAAGGCGGGCATTCGAAGCGGCGCGTCCTGCACGTGCAAGATGTGACCGGAAAGGAAATCGAGAACGCATTGCTGCGCGAATTGGGGCGGCAATCGCATGTCGATCTCTTGGAAGATCACATCGCGGTCGATCTGATTACAGCGGCCAAGATCGGCTTCGCGGCGGAAGATCGTTGTCTTGGTATTTACGTCCTCGACGAAAACAGCGGCGCGGTAGAGACGATCCGATCGGATCGGATCGTGCTCGCGACCGGCGGTTGCGGAAAAGTTTATCTCTACACAACGAATCCAGATATCGCGACCGGTGACGGCGTCGCGATAGCCTGGCGCGCCGGTGTGACGATCGCGAACATGGAGTTCGTCCAATTCCACCCGACCTGCTTGTTTCATCCGAAAGCAAAATCGTTTTTGATTTCCGAAGCAGTGCGAGGTGAGGGCGGGATTTTGCGAAACAATCGCGGCGAAGACTTTATGAAGCGCTACGATCCGCGCGGGTCGCTCGCGCCGCGGGACATTGTCGCGCGCGCAATCGACGCGGAGATGAAACGCTCCGGCGCGCCATGCGTCTTTCTCGATATCACCGACAAGCCGGTGGAATTTTTACGCGAACGGTTCCCGAACATTTTCGAGACTTGTTTGCGTTTTGGGATCGACATGACGAAACAGCCGATTCCGGTCGTGCCGGCAGCGCATTATCAATGCGGCGGAATCAAAACCGACGTAAACGGCGCGACCAGTCTGCCCGGATTGTATGCAATTGGCGAAGTTGGTTGCACCGGATTGCACGGCGCGAATCGTCTAGCGAGTAATTCGCTCCTGGAAGGTTTGGTCGTGGCCCATCGCGCGTGCGAAGCGATGATTCTAGAACGACGCCCATCGCGTGCAACGCCGCCAATTTCATTGCCGGAATGGCAATCTGGCGACGTGCAGGATGTCGACGAACTGGTGGTGATTTATCATAACTGGGACGAAATCCGGCGGTTGATGTGGGATTACGTCGGAATTGTGCGAACGGACAAGCGGTTGCAGCGGGCGAGTGCGCGCTTGCGTAATCTCCAGCGCGAGATCCGGGAATTTTATTGGAACTTCAAAGTGTCGGTAGACCTTTTGGAGCTGCGCAACCTCGCCACGGTGGCGGCGCTGATTGTCGACTCGGCATTGAGTCGCAAGGAAAGCCGCGGATTGCATTACACGCTCGACTATCCAGAGAAAAACGACCGAGAATACGTCCGGAACACTCTCGTGAGCCGCATATAGCTGGAACAGATAGTGCTTTACGACTTGTAACCGCCACCGGCGCTGGTTTTTCCATAACGAAAAGGCCTTGCGCCAGGCGGAAAAATCGGATACAAACAGGCCACCCTTGGCCATGAGACGAATCTTTACTCTCCTGCTTTTGACCGGCGCCTTCGGAGCGCTGCGAGCGGAGGAGCAATCAAGTTCGCCTTACGCGACCGCGGCCGACTTTGCGAGGTACGCAATGAAGCTTCGCGAGCAGGCGCTGCTTAAAGTCGAGCCGCAAGTGTTCGTGCCCACCAGTTCTCGGCCGGCGATCCAGCGTTTTGCCTGGAAAACGAACATCGTGACGACCGTCTTTTGGATTGGGGAACAGGCCGGCGGAAATAATCCGGTGCCGAATAACCGGAGTTCGTGGGACCTAAATTGGACGGCCAGCTATGGCGGGTTCGATACTCCCGAGAAATCCGAACGGCGTAATTACATCCCGGTCTCTTTCGTTCCGCGGCAGAATCCATTTTATTTCGCGTTGCCTTACAACGACGTGACACACGGGCAGTTCAAGCCGGAAGCGCCGTTGGTCATACCATGGTTCAAACAGGCCTACATGGGGCAGGGGCAATCGGTTTGCTGGCATCACTGGATCTCGATTCGTAAAGGCAATCGCACCTGCTACGCGCAATGGGAAGATTGCGGCCCGTTTCGCACTGATCACTTCCAATACGTGTTTGGCGGCGAGCGACCGAAACCGAACCTCAATCACGGCGCCGGTTTGGACGTTTCACCCGCGGTGCGCGATTATCTCGGACTGCAACCCACCGACGTGACCGACTGGCAGTTCGTTAATACCCAGGACGTGCCTCCGGGACCATGGCGCAGTTACGGGGAGAATAATCATTTCGTGATTGCGCGTCGTCAGGCCGAACAGCGTTTGGTGCAGCAAGGCGGGAACGCGAAGAAATAACGACCCGTTCGCTCGCGGATTTCTCAACCGAGCCGCGGTTTCAATTCGGTAAACTTTGTTTGCAGTTCTTCTGCGCCTTGCGACCACGGCTCGTAACGCCGGCGCTGGGTTTGGCAAATTTCTTTTAAGTCCTGGAACTTCTTGGCCATTTCCGCGCAAAAAGCATCAATCGCCTTTGCGAATTGTTTTTCGAGGTTTTTGGAAAACTCCGTCCGTTTTGGAGATAATTGCCGCTCGTAGTCGCGCAGGACTCTTCGACGATGATTGAAAGCCAGAAAAATCGCCAGGACAGCGCCAATTCCTGCGATAATGAGAGCGCCCATTGCCGCCGCTTCGCTGCGCGCTCTAGCGAAAACTGCAACGGCTCCGGCAATCCCGATTATTGCGACAACCACGCGCAGCGAAAGCGCCGTTTGCGAGTAAGACCGGGCCAACCGTTCCTGGAGCGTTTTGCCGGCGAGAATGTCGATGAACGCCGCTTGAATTGATTCGGACAGTTCCCGGCGCTGGCCGGCGAAATCCGGGACGCTTTGCCGGGCGTTCTTTTGGAGATCGGCGGACAATTGGTTTTCAAGAAGGTCTTGCATCTGCGGCCAGAGCCCGCGCAAATCTATTTCTAATTTGCTGACTGCCTGTTGCATTTGCGGCTGCAGTAACTGGCGCAGTTTTGTCTCGATCTTTCCGTGCAACTCCCGCTGGCCAACGCTGCGCCGCCCAAGCAATTGAAAGCTGCGCCACCACGTCAGTTCCTGCTGGAACAACGTCGTTCTTTCTTTGGTCGTCTCGTCATAAGCGCTCTCCACTTCGCGCACGAGGGCCGTCACTTGCCGGAGCATTTGCTCGCGCCGCGTCTCGAGTAATGCATCCAGTCGACCAAGCACCGCGCTATCAGCTGAAATCTTGTCCAGGAATCCACGAATTTCCCGATTCAAATCTTCCAGGACAACGCGCGCAGCCTGAAAGGTTGAGCGAAGCTTTAGCATTCGCGTGCTCGATTCGGTGACGATGAAGTTGATCTGTTCTTCCAATGGCGCGAACGCGCTCTCTTCCCAAAGTTTTTCCTTATCCAATCCACTGGTTCGTGCGAGCAGAGCTTTACGCGCGGAGACGGCGAAGATCGGCGGGACGAATCCGAGACGGCGCATCGCAGTGTCCTGAAGATGTCGATGAATCACGTCGATTTCGGTTGGCTCGCGCAAATCGATTTGTTGGAGGACGAAGACGACGTTCTTGAGCC
>DASTJU010000251.1:0-5122 GCA_035716295.1 Chthoniobacterales bacterium
AGCGCACACGGTGATGGCTGAAGGCGGCATCGCTGCCGCGCTGGCCAATGTCGATGATCGCGACAACTGGCAGGTCCATTTCGCCGACACGATGCGCGGCGGTCAGTACGTGAACAGTTGGCGGATGGCCGAATTGCACGCGAAGGAAGCGCCGGCGCGTGTGCGCGAACTCGAAGCGTGGGGCGCAGTCTTCGATCGGACACAAGACGGCCGCATTCTGCAAAGAAACTTCGGCGGCCACAAATATCCGCGGCTAGCGCACGTGGGCGACCGCACAGGTTTGGAAATGATTCGCACGTTGCAAGATCATGGCGTTCATCGCGGCATCGAAGTGCACATGGAGATTTGTATTCTCACGCTGTTGAAAGACGGAAACCGAATCGCCGGCGCGTTCGGTTACGATCGCGAGCGCGGGCGGTTCAAACTTTTTCGCGCGAAGGCGATCATTCTTGCCACCGGCGGAATCGGCAAGGCTTACAAAATTACGAGTAACAGCTGGGATTGCACCGGCGATGGTCACGCGCTCGCCTATCACGCCGGCGCGGAATTAATCGACATGGAATTCGTGCAATTTCATCCAACCGGAATGGTCTGGCCGCCAAGCGTCTCCGGAATGCTCGTAACCGAAGGCGTTCGCGGCGAAGGCGGAATTTTGACGAATAAAGAAGGCAAGCGATTCATGTTTGGGTCGATCCCCGACAATTACAAAGCGCAGACTGCCGATAATCCGGAAGAGGGTTGGCGATATTGCCTGGGCGACAAGGACGCGCGTCGTCCGCCGGAACTATTGACGCGCGATCACGTGGCGCGCTGCATCGTGCGCGAAATCAAGGAAGGGCGCGGGAGTCCACACGGTGGGGTTTATCTCGACATTTCGTGGATCAAAGAAAAACTTCCGAACGCCGAGGAGCACATCAAGCGCAAACTGCCGAGCATGTATCACCAATTCAAAGCGCTCGGCGACATTGACATCACTCGCGAGGCAATGGAGGTCGGACCGACGACGCATTACATCATGGGCGGAGTCCATGTCGATCCTGACACCCAAATGTCGCGGGTACCGGGATTGTTCGCCGCCGGTGAATGCGCGGCTGGAATCAACGGTGCGAATCGACTCGGCGGAAATTCGCTCTCAGATCTTTTGGTTTTCGGCAAACGGGCGGGCGAATTCGCGGCGCGCTTTGCCAGGGACAACTCATTAGGCAAAATCGACAACGACAAGATCGACATCGCGGCGGGCGAATCGTTGAAGCCGTTCGAGCGCGACGCTGGCGAAAATCCGTACGCGGTCCAACGAGATTTGCAGGAAGTGATGCAACACAACGTGGGAATCGTTAGAAACGAGCATGAAATGCAGTCTGCCCTAAAATATCTGCAAAAGTTTTGGGACCGCGCCAATCATGTGGGCGTTATCGGTAATCGCGATTTCAATCCCGGCTGGCATACTGCCCTCGATTTGAAAGGCTTGCTCACGATTTCAGAAGCGATCGCGCGGGCCGCGCTCGAACGAAAAGAAAGCCGCGGCGCCCAATTCCGCGAAGATTGCCCAGACAAAGTCGACCGGTTCTCGAAGGTAAACACGATCGTCGCGAAAGCCGAAGATGGATCGATGCAAGTTAAGCTCGAACCGCTTCCGGAAATGCCCGATTATCTGAAACGCGTGATCGAGGAGATGAAGTGAGCGGAACGAAAACAGCGACGTTCAAGATCTGGCGCGGAAACGCCGGCGGCGGAGAGTTTCGCGATTATACAACCGAAGTCGCGGAGGGGATGGTTGTACTCGATGCGCTCCACGACATTCAGCGCACGCAGGCGCACGATCTGGCGTGCCGATGGAATTGCAAAGCGGGCAAGTGCGGCTCGTGCTCGGCGGAAGTGAATGGAATGCCGAAGCTGATGTGCATGACGCGGCTCAGCGAATTGCCGCTCGAGCAGCCGGTGCGCGTCGAACCGATGAAAGCGTTCCCGATCATCAAGGACCTGATCACCGACGTGTCGTGGAATTTTCGGGTGAAGAAAAAAATCAAGCCGTTCAAGCCGCGACCGCCGGACGCACCGGACGGAACCTGGCGGATGAAACAGGCGGACATCGATCGGATCGAAGAATTCCGAAAGTGCATCGAATGTTTTCTCTGCCAGGACGTTTGTCATGTTTTGCGCGATCATCGCAAACACGACGAATTCATCGGGCCGCGTTTTCTCGTTCACGTCGCGGCGCTCGAGATGCATCCGCTCGACACGGAGAATCGAGTGGAGGAATTGCGCAGAGCGCAGGGGATTGGCTTTTGCAACATTACCAAATGTTGCACCAAGGTGTGTCCGGAAAGCATTCAGATCACCGACAACGCGATTATTCCGTTGAAGGAACGCGTGGTCGACCAATTCTTCGATCCATTTGGATGGATTTGGAGATCGTTGAAGAGAAGATTAGATCGACAAGCGACCAAGCCGGTGGAGTCGGTCGTAAATCGCAAATGACATGTCGGAGCTGAAATCACTTTCGAAAGAAGCAATTCCTGGAGCGCTGGAAAAAGCAGAGCGATATCGTTTGCTCAACGAACCCGGCGAAGCTGAGAGCATCTGTCTCGACGTTCTAAAAGCCGATCCTGAAAACCAACAGGCGATCATCACCTTGCTGCTCGCGCTGACGGATCGATTCGAAAAAGGCTACGCGGTCAGCGACACCCAAACGAAAGAGCTCCTTTCGCGAATGAAATCGGAATACGACCGCGCTTATTACACCGGGATCGTGGCGGAGCGTCGTGGAAAAACGAAGCTTCGCCAAAACACACCCGATTGCCGGTTCCAGGCCTACGATCTTTTTCGCGAAGCGATGAGTTGGTTCGAGAAAGCCGAAGCCATTCGTCCGCCCGGCCACGACGACGCGCTTTTGCGCTGGAACACGTGCAGTCGAATCATCGCGCGCAACAACCTTATCGCGCGCGAGCCGGAAGAGAGAATTGAATTTCCGCTCGAGTAATTTCGTCGGAATCAGGGCAATCAATGAGCGGACTTCGGTTGGGAGTTAATGTCGATCACATCGCCACCTTGCGGCAGGTGCGTTATGCCGCCATGCCCGATTCCAAAAATGCCGAGCCCGATCCGGTCGCGGTGGCGGGAATGTGCGAACGCGCCGGCGCTCACGGAATTGTCGCCCATCTGCGCAGCGACCGGCGCCATATCCAGGACCGCGATATCGACCGCCTTCGTCAGAACATCATGACCAAATTGAATTTGGAAATGGGCAATACTCCGGACATTGTCGATGTTGCATTGCGAATTGTTCCCGATGAAGTCTGTCTCGTACCCGAAAAACGCGAAGAAGTGACGACCGAGGGCGGCCTCGACGTGGTCGCAAACCGCGAGGGACTCGAGCCGACGATCAAGCGTCTCCACATCGCCGGTATTCGCGTGAGTTTATTCGTCGATCCAACCCTGGAACAAATCGACGCTGCGCATGAGCTTGGCGTGGAGATGGTGGAGCTGCACACTGGCAAATTAGCGAATGCGTTTTCGGAGAAATTTGAGAAACAGGAGTTGGAAAATCTGCAGGCGGCGGCCAAAGCCGCGCACGAGTTAAAACTGCAAGTCAACGCCGGGCACGGAATCAATTACACGAACATCGCGCTCATTCACAAAATCCCGCATCTGACAGAGCTGAATATCGGGCACTCGATCGTTTCGCGGGCAGTTTCCGTCGGAATCGAAAGCGCGATTAAAGAACTTTTGGGTGCGATGGCGGATTACAAAGCATGAGTGTGCTCGGCATCGGAGTCGATCTGGTGGAATGCGAGCGCATTCAACATTCGCTCGATCGGTTCGGTGAAAAATTTCTCCGCCGCGTTTTTACCGATGGCGAAATTGAGTACTCAATGTCGATGAAATTTCCGGCGCGCCATCTGGCCGCGCGCTTTGCGGGCAAGGAAGCGGTGTCGAAGGCATTTGGCACCGGAATCGGCAAGGCGATGGGTTGGCGCAACATCGACATCCGCAAAAAGAAAACCGGCGAACCGCTCCTGGTCTTTTCCGGACCAGCGCAGGAACTGGCAACGAAACGCGGCGTAGCCTCAGCGTTCATCACTCTTAGTCACACGGATCGTCACGCCGTTGCTTGCGTCGTGCTGGAAAGTTAATCGAGCAGCGGGCTCACGGCTGCATTCCCTTGGCGCGGGCGAGCTGTTGTTGCACTGCCGGCAATTTGTCGCTGGACGGGAATCGACGGATAAACTCTTCGCAGATCGGAATGGCGCGGCCTGGCTCGTTTAACACCTCGGTAAAAAGACTGATCTGATTGAACAGACTGTTTTGATGCTGCGGGTCGAGTTTTTGCGCGATCGTGTATTGACTCAACGCCTGCTCCGGTTGTCCGGAAAACCGGAATGCGTTTCCGAGATCAGTGTGGACATCGGCGGTATCAACACCGCCCGCAATCGCTTCTTGGTAACGACGAATCGCTTCCGGCCAACGTTGATGATCGTAGGCAAAGTTACCGAGAGCTAGGGCAGCGTCGCTAGCCGACATTCCCGACACATCAGGAGGTGAATTTGTTATAGCGCCCGCTGGCGATGATGAAATCGGATGAACTTCAGAGTTCGAGCGTTGAGATGTAACTAGCCAGGTCAATCCTGCGCCCATCGCGGCCGAGACGATCACAGTCACCCCATAATTCCACAAACTTTGACGTCTGCTTTCCGCGCTTTGATTCTTCGCAATTCGTTCGGCCATATGTTGAGCTGGGCTTGTAATGTTAGTGCGCTTTGAGGCGCAATGAGAGAAAAACCCTCGCCGGATTTCTCCGACGAGGGCCTGATTTTCTACGCAGCTTGGGCGTTATTTCTTACAGCAGCCCATGCTGCAGCAATGCTTGCCTTTGCAGCAGCTCTCTTTCGGCGTCGTCGCTGCCGTCGCCGTTCCGATCAATGCTGCCAGGCCAAGAATCAATAAGAGGTATTTCATAAAATCTCCGTTTTGATTTCGTTGTGAATTTCGACCACCCGACTTAATCGCGCGTCGAACCAGCTTAGGAGAGGGCCGAACGCGGCGGCGGAACGGGCGGACGGTTTGATCGTGTCGTCACGCGATCACCCGTGGCCGCAATCGTGCCGATCATGTGCATTTGCGC
>DASTJU010000252.1:0-3277 GCA_035716295.1 Chthoniobacterales bacterium
GAGTCGAAGAAAACTACTTACGTGGTGAAAGAAGGCGACACCCTCGCTTCCATTTCGCGTAAGTTTTACAAAACGTCGAAGCGGTGGAAAGAAATCTGGGACGCGAATGGAAAGAAGATAGATGATCCCGACAATTTGAAAGAGGGCGTGACCCTGACGATTCCGCCTAACGACTGAAGATGAAACGAGAGGTTGTCACTATTGAAGTCGTCGCGCACAAGATCGACAATCATCGGGAAAAATGCAGAGCACACTGATCACTCGAATCGCGCCCGACGTCGGCTGGCTGCCGGTGAGTTTCACGAATGTCTATTTTCTCGGCCGTCCGGGCGGCCGATGGATCATCGTTGACACTGGGTTTCCCGGTCGCGCGCGAGAAATCCTGGCCGCTGCCGAAGCGCGTTTCGGCGCGGGCTCTGCGCCGGAAGCCATCATTCTAACCCATGGGCACATTGATCATGCCGGTAACGCGACGGCGCTGGCGGATGCCTGGGACGTGCCGATTTATGCTCATCGATTGGAAACACCGTTTCTGACTGGCCGCTCTGCCTATCCGCCGGCTGATCCGACTGTCGGCGGCGCGACCGCGTTTCTTTCGCGATTCTTACCCGGGCGTCCCCGAGATCTCGGTGGCCGTTTACGGGAACTTCACACTCACAAAGTTCCGGGCGCGTCGGGTTGGGAATGGGCGCCGACTCCGGGACATTCGCCGGGACACATTTGTTTGTTCCGGGCTTCCGATCGCGTTCTTCTGACCGGTGATGCTTTGGTCACGGTAAACATGGATTCGTGGGTTGGACTAATCGGCGCGCGACCGCAGCTAGCCGGTCCGCCCGCGCCATTCACGACTAACTGGAGTTCAGCGCTCAGCTCGCTAAAAGAATTGGCAAATCTGCGGCCAAATGTTCTTGGCTGTGGACACGGCGCTCCAATTTCCGATTCCGATTTACCGGAACGGCTCGAACATTTCGCGCAACATTTTCGTGCTCCGCGGCGCGGTCGTTATGTCCGGCAACCGGCGAGAACAGATGAAAATGGAATTGTCGACCTTCCACCGGCGCCGTTCGATCCGGTTCCGTTCGCGACTGCGGGAGCGTTACTCTGCGTTGGACTCGCTCTCGGCGCGGGTTACCTCGACGAAAAACGCCGTCGTTAAATCGTCTGTAAGTTTTTGCGCATCGGAATCAGGGAACCATAGCTAAGGCAACGCCACATCCATTCGACCGGCCCAAAATAAAAACGCGCGAGCCACCAGCGGCTGAGCGCAATTTGGATAACGAAAATCGCGACAAAGAATGGAAGCGTGCCGATCAAACCGAAGCGGGGTCCAATCCCAAAGCCGACGCCATAAAACAGGATGATGGCAACAAACGTTTGCAGGAGATAATTGGTCAGCGCCATGCGGCCGACCGCAATCAATGGCGACATCCATCGTCGCCACAAGGGTAAGTGGAAAAGAAGAATGAAAATCGCGATGTAGGCGAGTCCGAGTGAAAGAGATGCCGCGCCGCGAATGACCGGCCCAAGCGCTAGCGGGACAGTCCGATCGGCGTTAAGCGAAGCAAACAAAGTCAGCCCAACGCCGATTGGCATTGTTACCATCAGAATCCACAACCACACACGAATGTGTTCCTTCGGTTCAACGAGCGCGTCGGATCGGCCAATCGCGGCGCCGATAAAGAGTCGGCCGAGCACGGCGAGCGGAAAACTCCATTTCGTTAATCGAATAGACCAATCGTAGGAGACATTGCCTGTCACCATCTCGGAAAGACTTGAGCCGCCAAATGTGGTCAAGGCCGATGCCGCTATTTGATCGGAAGGGAGTGCGTTTCGATTAAAGAAATCATTCAATTGATAGAATAAAGTCCAGGGAAACAATGCGATTACGAGCCCGATAACGACCATGGTTAGTGGTCGCAGCCGACGGGCCGGCAGAAGGAAAAATCCCATTACCGCGTAATAGCGCAGGACGTCTCCAAACCAAAAAATGCCGTGAACGACGCCGATAATGAGGAGCACGAGCAAGCGGCGAATGTAAAATATCGGAAACCCCGAACCGACGGCGACGCGACGAAGTTGAAGCGCGAAACTGATGCCGAACAACAAGGTGAAAATGGTTATCGCCTTGTGTTCAATTACGGCGGCGAGGATGGAACCAAAAATATAATCCCAGTGCGCGGTTGGCAGCGCGGCTCGCGCTTTATCGCTTAGAAATCCGTAAAGCGACAGGTCGCGCAGATTCACCAGCAGCACTGCGGCGAGCGCGAAACCTCGCAGGGCATCAATATGCTCGAGACGCTCCGGGCCGGATGGAGGCGTTACCGTCAATTGGGCGGTAACTAGAAATCCTTGCCGGGCGGGGAACGCGTGGGCGGCGGCGGCGGCGGAAAAGCATTGATCGCCTGGTCAATGATATCGTGACTGGTCGGATCGATTAACTTCTTTTTTATCGGCTCAGATCGTTGCCTTTCGCATAAGCCCGCCAGGGTCGGCCATTCCGGCAATTTCCTTGAGAACCCGGTAACGAGGTGGCCGTAGTTAATCACTTTGCACATATCGAACTGCTGCGGCTGCGGCAGCACGGTTGCGTCGGGTCGAAAGACCAGAATTTCGCTGGTGTGGATGTGCCTTTTGTCGCCCGGGTTCTTCGTTAGCGCGACGTATCCGTCGCCGTTGAGCATCAGGACTTTGTTCCAGGTTTTGCTGTGATATTCCGAAATCATGGTGAAACCACTTACCGCGCAGGTAGCGACAGCGGTCGTGATTTTGACGGTTCCGCTTTCTTTCGGGGCGGACATGAGAATTGCGCCGCTGCCGAGATTGTAAGTGCGCGCGGCGCCCCCAAAACTGAAAACAGTGTTCGCGCCGAGTCGCGTGAGTGTTTGGTCGGTAAACGTTAGTTCCGCGCGTGAATCGGTGCCGGTGCGAACGGCCGTTCCTTCGCGAACGGTGTCGTTAACGGCGGCCGGATGTCCGGCGGTTTGGGCGGCGAGCAGGCGGACATCATGGACGACTTCCGTTACGCGCGCCTGCTTTTGTTCGGCCGCAAAAAGAAAGGTCGCAATGCCGGCGGCAGCGCCGACTAAAATTATGGCAGCGACAAGGTTTGAATTTGGGAAGTGAGTTTTCATTGGAGTGATTGTTCGATCTTGTTATGGCCCTTGGTTCGGGTCACCGAGCGGTGGGGCATTGATAAGCGGTTGCGGATCTTTAGCGCCTGCGCCGGCAAAGCTGCCGTTGGCCGGATTGGGAGGGGGACCGATATAAGTGGGCCCAG
>DASTJU010000253.1:0-2177 GCA_035716295.1 Chthoniobacterales bacterium
CAGCCGCCGAAGCCCGGCATTCAGAAAAATGCGATCTATGAATGCGGCGTCGAATCGATCGGCGAGGCGCAAATTCAATTCCGGTCGCATTATTATCTCTACGCGATCATTTTTTTGATCTTCGACGTGGAAGCAATTTTCCTGGTGCCATTTGCGGTCGCGTTCACTGGTTTGCCGGTCGGCGCGTTCATCGCGATTCTCGTGTTCCTGCTCTTGTTGATCGAAGGCCTTGTTTGGGCGTGGGGCAAAGGTTGTCTAAATTGGGCGAAGTAATGACCGAGGGACAAATCGACGAAGGACTGCGAGCCGAGTTGCAACGCCAGGGCATCTGGGTCACCTCGATGCAGGAGCTTTATAATTGGGGCCGCAAGAATTCGATCTGGCCGCTCCAGTTCGGGCTCGCTTGTTGCGCGATTGAAATGATCGCCGCCGCGGCTTCGCGTTACGACATCGCGCGATTTGGCGGCGAAGTTTTCCGGCCGTCGCCGCGTCAGGCCGATCTCATGATCGTCGCGGGCACGGTAACAAAAAAAATGGCGCCGCAGATCGTGCGGCTCTACAACCAAATGCCTGACCCGAAATATGTGATCTCGATGGGCGCGTGCGCGATTTCCGGCGGACCGTTCAAGAAAGGTTACAATGTGCTCAAAGGAATCGACCGTTACATTCCAGTCGACGTTTACATTCCGGGTTGTCCGCCACGGCCGGAAGCGTTGCTCCACGCGTTCATGGAATTGCAACGCAAGATCGACAGTCAAAAGCTGAGCGGCTCAGACAAAGCCGAATTCCTTAAGCCGGAGCAGCCGAGCGAATTTCCGGTGCCGGCGTTTGGCGAACACGATTTGAATCCGCCGGCAAATCCGAACACTTATCATCCGCCAAAACTCGAGCGCGTCTGAAGGTGGAAACGCTGGAGCAAATAAAAAATCGGGCAGAGCTGGCGGCGCGCGGCGCGAAGATCGACATCGTTGTTAATCCCGGACCATCGCAACAATCTTCGCTGCTGATCGACAACGATCACGCGGTCGCGATCGCACAGTTACTTCGAGATCATCCGGCTTTGGCATTCGATTACTGCTCAAATGTGACCGGCGTCGATTGGCCTGATCGCGTCGTTAAGAAAACAACAAAAGTGAAAACCGTCGTCGAAGGCGTGGAAAAAGAGATCGACCAAACGACGGAGGAAAAAATTCCCGGTTATCTCGAAGCGGTTTATCACCTTTACTCAATCAAACACAAACACGGGCCGGTGATTATCCGAATGCGAACCGCGAATCGCACTGATGGCGCGCGCTTGCCTTCACTGACGCCGATCTGGCGCAGCGCGGAACTCCAGGAACGCGAGATCTTTGATCTCTATGGAATTCATTTTGAGGGTCACCCCGATTTGCGGCGAATTTTGATGTGGGACGAGTTTGTCGATCATCCGATGCGGAAAGATTATCGGGACCCGGACGATTACGAATGGGAGCCGACTCCGCACGATGAGGTGATGGAACGAGCCAAACAGCATTACGCTCCGCGGCCACAACTCGACGGCGCGGAAAATATCACCGCCCAACCAAAATGAGCGCGACCGGATTTCAAGAACTCGAGCAAGCGCCGCCGCGAATGAGCTCGCGACTCGATGGCGACTTGCTGGAAGTATCGATGGGGCCGCAGCATCCCTCTACCCACGGCGTTTTCCGGATGAACGTTGCGCTTGAAGGCGAGATCGTGCGCAAGTTGAAACCGGTCTTTGGTTATCTTCATCGCAATCATGAAAAGATCGGCGAGAACGCGAGTTACCTCGGCTCGATGCCGTATACGGATCGGCTCGATTATTTTTGTTCGATGACCAACAACTGGGCCTACGCGCTGAGCGTTGAGAAACTCGCTGGAATCGAAGTTCCCGAACGCGCCGAATATTTGCGAATTATTCTGGCCGAGCTAACGCGATTGCAAAATCACGCATCGTTGCTTGGCTTTTTGCTGAGCGACATGGGCGCATGGGGCACGCCGCTGATGTACGCGTTTCGCGAGCGCGAAAAAATTCTCGATCTCTTCGAGTCGCTCTCCGGTTCGCGAATGATGTGCGATTACATGCGGTTCGGCGGGTGCCGGGTCGACGCCGATGACGAGTGGCTCGGACGCGCGAAGACGATTGTCGATCGTTTTCCGAAATTTCTGGATGAGTT
>DASTJU010000254.1:0-11529 GCA_035716295.1 Chthoniobacterales bacterium
GTTGTCTTCGCGGTAATGGTCCAACGTCGCTTCGCGCACCACCCCGCGGCCTTCGATGCTCCAATGTTCCTGCGTGGTCGCGAGCGGATATTTCTTTCCGACTTTTGTGACGCGGACGCTTTCGATGTTCTTGCCGTCCGCGACCGCGAAATGCGGATTCGTCGCCGTGCGCAGGAAGTAGGCATTGAATCCTGACTCCTCGGCGATTGGCCCGGTTTTCTTGCGGCCGTAACCGAGCGGAATCGTAATCGAATTATCGACGTGTCCGGGAGAAACGAACGCCGCGATCACCAGTTCTCGTCGAATCGGTTGGTCGTTCGCGGCCTTCGCAGTGTCGTTAATTGAAATTTGAATCAGATCGCCGGTCTCGACGCTGAGCGACTTGGCGAAGTTCGGGCTCATAATCGCCGCGTTGTCCCAGGTCAATTTTGTGATCGGATCGGGCAATTCTTGAAGCCAGCCGTTGTTTGCGTAACGGCCATCGTCCATCGCGTAACTGCGCACGAAAACGATTTCAGGAGATTCCGACGTCGGCGCGGGCGTTGTCGCCCAAAGCTGTTGCGCCAACGGGGCCGCGGCGCCGCCGTTGAATGACGCGGGCCGATCTTTCAGCGGAACGTGCGCCGCAAATCCATCTCGTAAAAATTTTGACCACGCCGTTGGAAGATCGCCCGGCGGCTTAGTCGCGCGGAAAGTTTCCTGGATCAGCTCAGGCCCTTCGACTTTCGGCCGGCCGAGAAGCGCGTTCAGGATCTCGATTTCACTCAAACCGCCGAAGAGCGGCAGGATCATCGGTTGGATCGACAAATACGCTCCATCCGATGTCAGCGCGTCGCCCCACGATTCCAAATAATGCGCCAGCGGGACATGCCACTGGCTGATTGTCGATGTTGCATCTTCGTGATAACCGAGTCGCACCACTTCCGGCACTTTCTTTTGCAGATCAGCCCAATCGAGCGGCATCTTTTTGTCCGGATCCTGCGCGACCGAGCGCGGCGCGTTGTAAACGGGGTCGCCGCCGAAAATGAAAAGCTGCTTGATCTCACCGCGGCTCATCCGGTCGGCCAGCTGGAGAATGCTTTTCGTGCTCTTGTTTCGCGGAAATTCGCGGACGACAACGGTGCGCCCGATATTCTTGAGCGCGGAATTTATCGCGTAGGCCAGCAGCTGAACAACAACCGGTTGATGCGAACCGGCCAGAACGATGCTGACGCCCGATTTCGAAACCAGATCCTTCGCGGCTTCGGTCAACCAGGCGTCATCGAATTCTTCCCCGCCTTGCGCGGCCGAAGTCAGCGCGCCCAAAACCGAACTCAACCCCGGATCTTTGGTGGCGTCGGCAATTTTTCCTGCGAGCGCATACGCAAATGCCGGAATCTGGCTCGCGGCACAGCGCAACCGATGATCCGCCATCGCGCCGGTGATCGTGAATCGATTCTCGACGACGTAGAGCCGGTTCATCGTGTCTTTGGAGGATTTCACACGCCGTCGCTGCGTGAACGCGCGCGCGCCAGGGAGATCGCCTTCGCCGCAATCGAGAAAGTCGCTGTCGAGCGCGAAGACGATGTCGGCGCGATCGAATCGCGGAATCAATCGCACATTTTCGCCGAAACCGGTCCGGGTCGCGTAATTCTGCGCTTCACTTAATGCCGCGTCGTAGACGCACCACATCATTTTCGGAAATGCCTTCTCCAAATCGGCGCGCAATCTCTCGCGCGTTGGCGAATGCACTTCCTCGACCAGGAATGCCAGACCATCGCCGCCATTGGAGCCGAGTTGTCCACGCAACTTGTCGATGTAGGAGTCAAACTCGCCGCGATTTGAATCTTTGCCTTGCTTTACGAAGCGCCGCGACCGGGCCGGATCATAAAGATCAAGAATCGACGCTTGCGCGAATGTGTCGGTGGCGCCGGCGCTGGCGGGATGAAGCGGATTGCCTTCGAGCTTGATCGGCCGGCCATCGACTGTAGTCGCGATCAGCGGAATCGCGCCGGTGCGGCGCGGCATCGCGGTCGCGTAGTAAAGACACTTTCCTGGAATCGTCCATTCCGCGCTCTTGGTGAACGGAACGAGGTGCATTTCCGGGCGACGACAACTGGTCAGGCCAAGTCCCGCCAATGCCATCGACGCGCTCATCAGCTTCATGAAGTCGCGCCGCGACCATTCGTCTTCGCTAATTTCCGAAGCGCCGGCGGGAAATTCGCGCTCCAGCCATTCCCGAAATTGCGGGGTGTTGCTGTATTCGCCCAGACTGCGCCAGTATTTCTTACCGGTCAGCGGCTCAGGTGGATGTTGGAAAACGCGCTTCATCGGTGGCACCCCTGACAATTTAGCGGCGGGTTAATGTTCCAGCGCTCCTTCAACGTCTGCCCGATCTCGGTCTGGCTGAGTTTTTTCTTTTTCGACCAATCATCGTTCACGTCCTTCGGTTTGCCGTATTTGGCAACGAATTCCGCCGGTTTCACGTCGTCCGTTTTCCAATCGAGATTAAAAATCTGGTCCTCGGGTCGCAGGAAATTTTCCGGGTGGCGGTGGCATTCGAGACACCATGCCATGCTATGCGGTTTGGCGTGATAAACGACGCCCATGTGATTGACGTCGCCGTGGCAACTGAAGCAACTGATACCGCGATTGACGTGCGCTGAATGGTTGTAGAAAACGTAATCCGGCGTGCGATGAAGCTGCACCCACTCGATCGGTTTACCGGTCTTCCAACTTTCGCGCACTGGTTCGAGCTTCGGATTGTCCTTTTGCACCTGCGAATGGCAGTTCATGCAGGTCTGGGTGTTGGGTACATTGGAATGCGCCGCCACCTCGACAAAATTGTGGCAATAACGGCAGTCCATCCCGAGTTGCGTGACGTGAATGTCGTGCGGAAACGGCACCGGCTGGATCGGTTGATACCCGACCCGGGTATATTTTGGCGTGACGTAATACCAGGTGGCCGCGGTCAATCCGCACGTGATCAGAATGCCGGCGACCGCCATTTGCAGCGGCAGCCAGTTCGTCCAGCGTGGGAAGAAGTTCGCCATAAAATTAGCGGACGCCCTGTCCGGGCCAACACGGCCGCCAACTTAGAAACGAATTCAAGTCCCTTTCAGGATGTGCACACATCGAAGCCATCACTCTATGAATCGAAATTCGCTCGGCAAAAGAAAACTCGTAGGTAGCATGTCGATCTAAATTCCTGGCAACTCTTCTGATACGGAAAAGTTGCCGTTTCGCAAAAATGATCACGTCAAAACTTCGGGGAAGCGTCAAGTGAAAGCGCGGATTTCTTTCGCCTGCGTTTTGGCGTTGTTGGGCCCGATTTCGCAAATCCGCGGCACCGAGGACGTCGATCTTTTGCTCTTCAACGGGAACATTTACACGGTTAACGAAAAAACACCGCACGCTGAAGCCGTCGCGGTCAAAAAAGACCGAATCGTTTTCGTCGGCTCAAATGAAGAGGCGAAAAGATTTCATGCTGCCGGCACCATTGATCTTGGCGGCAAAACGCTGGTGCCTGGCCTGACCGATTCGCATTGTCACATTTTCGGAATCGGCGAACGCGAGCTGACGTTGAACCTGGAAGGCACGAACACGCTCGAAGATTTTCTGGCGAAGGTAAAAGCGCGGGTCGCAAAAACCGAGCGCGACAAATGGATCACTGGCCGCGGTTGGATCGAGACCTTCTGGAAGCCGCCCAACTTTCCAACTCGCCAAGATCTCGATTCAATTGCAGCGGATCATCCGCTTTTTCTCACTCGCGCGGACGGCCACGCGGCAGTTGCAAATTCTGCGGCATTGAAAATCGCCAGGATCGACAAAAGCACGCCGAATCCATTTGGCGGGGAAATTCTAAAAGACAAAGCCACCGGCGAGCCGACCGGGATGTTGCTCGATAACGCAATGGATCTGGTCGAGAAAAGTATTCCGAAGCCAACCGAAGCAGAGCGCAAGCAGGCGTTGCTGACCGGAATCAATCGCGAGATCGGGCTCGGCTGGTGCGAAATCCAAAACGCCGGCAGCCACAAGGAAGATATCGATCTTATTAAGAAGGCGTTCGCTGACGGCAAAATCAAAATCCGGTTCATTAATTGCGTCTTTGGACCGGGTGAAGATGCGCAGAACTTTCTGAAAGAAGGCGCGACCCTAAACGCGTTCAATCACCATTTCACCCAGCGCACGATCAAGATCATCTTCGACGGAGCACTCGGCTCGCGCGGCGCGGCTTTGCTCAAGCCATACAACGATGCCCCCGACACTTCCGGTTATCTCACTGAAAAACCGGAAGAGTTGAAGCCGATGTTTGAGGAAGCAATACGGCGCGGTATTCAGGTCGAAACGCACGCAATTGGCGATCGCGCCAATCGACAAATTCTCGATCTTTATGAAGCAGCGTCTAAGACAGTTCCACCCGATCAACGCAAGGTTCGCGAACTGCGCTGGCGAGTAGAGCACTCGCAGATTGTCGATCCTGCGGATATTCCGCGCTTCGCTAAGCTCGGCATCATTCCGTCGATGCAACCGTCGCATGCGATCAGCGATTTATTTTTTGCGCCGAAGCGGCTGGGAATGGACCGGCTCGCCGGCGCATACGCCTGGCAAAGTTTCTTGAAAAGCGGTTCGATAATTTGCGGCGGCTCTGACGCGCCGGTCGAGCGCGGTGAACCGATGATTGAATTTTACGCCGCCGTCGCACGCAAAAGTATCAAAGGCGAATCCGGCGAAGGCTGGCATCCCGAACAAGCGGTTTCGCGCGAGCAAGCGTTGAAGATGTTCACGATCTGGCCGGCATTCGCCGCCTTCGAGGAAAACGACAAAGGCTCAATCGAACCCGGCAAGCTCGCCGATTTCACCGTGCTCTCCCAAGACATCATGAAAATCTCCGAGCCGGAAATTCTCAAAACGCGCGCCGAGATGACGATCATCGGCGGCGAGATTGCTTTTGGTAAGGACAATTGACCTCAACTCGCGAAAGCTTTCGGAGCCAATCGCCCGCTATAATCAAGCGCGCCCAAATCGCGGCAGTCGATTACTTAGTACCATGAAGACATTCATTTCTCTTGTCGTCGCAGGCGCCACTTCGATTGGAATCGCTCACGCCCAGGAAGGTCAGAAAGTTAACGTCACGATGACCGAGTATCACTTCAACATGCCGGCGACAGCGAAAGCTGGCAGAACTACTTTCGTGATCAAGAATGCGGGCCGAAAAGAGCACGCCTTCGAGATCAAAGGTGAAGGCATCGATCGGAAGTTGTCGCCAAATCCGAAACCTGGCCAAACCGCTACGTTGGAGGTCGACCTCAAGCCAGGCAGCTACGCGATCAACTGTCCGTTGCCTTTTCATACCATGCGTGGAATGAAAACCACGTTGACCGTGAAATAGCGCTGCCTCTGCGAGTTCGACAATCACTGACCGAGCAAATAAATCGCAACCAGCGTCAGCAAGAAGTACGGGACCAGAACGGCCGCGCCGGCGTATTCCTTGGCCATTCGTTGACCAAAGAAAAGCGCGAGGATTGCGACAGCCGAAACCGCCGCGCCGTAAAACGCGATCGCCGAATCGCGCGTGAAAAGGATCACAATGCAGCCGATCGCGCTCAGTGCTCCGGCCGAGATTTCAAGGACCGTCAGGACCAGCAACAACGCTGGAACAAATCGGGCGAACGGACTTTTCGCAAAATGTCCGGTCAGCCATTCTAAATTCCCGCGCTGATCGACCATCTTATCGATACCGGACTGGAGAAATAAAATCGCGAGAAAGGCGGAGACGAGAATTCTGAGCAGCAGCAACGTCATGATGGACATTTGCACGAGCGCAGCCTAACACGACTCCCTTTCCAAGATCGACAATGGATTTGGGGTCATGACAAGAACGTAAGTACGGGCTACGGGTACTCTGATGCGGACGCGGCTTATGTTTTTCCTTGGCGTGGTCGGGCTCGTAATAGCTGGCGCGCGGATCGGTTTGTCAGCTCACGAACATGAACATCCCGTGCCGGAGAAACTCGGGACAGTTCAATTTCCGACGTCGTGCTCGAACAAAGAACAGAAAAACTTCGAGCGTGCGGTGGCGCTTTTGCATTCCTTTGCCTACTCGGCTGCAGAGAAAGCTTTCGCCGATGTTGCGAAAGCGGATCCTAAATGCGCGATGGCGCATTGGGGAATCGCGATGACTTATTTTCATCCGCTTTGGCCGCCGCCGATCGCGGAGGCGGACGTGGTGCGAGGTCAGGCCGAGATCGAACGCGCGGCACAACTCGGCGGTTCGGAGCGCGAGCGTGAATTTATTGCAGCATTGAAGCTGATTTACATGAACGCGGATTCGGTACCTTACCGCAAGCGTGCTGATGCTTATGCGGTGGCGATGGGCAAACTCGCCGAGCGCAATCCCAACGATGTTGAGTGTCAGGTCTTTTACGCCTTAGCGTTGATTGCGACTGCATCGCCGGCGGACAAAACTCATGCCAACGAAAAAAAAGCGGTCGCGCTGCTTGAGCCTCTTTTCCGAAAATATCCGGAGCATCCCGGGATTCCCCATTATTTAATCCATGCTTGCGACAATCCCGAAATGGCGACCCGCGGCGTGGAGTCCGCACGAATCTACGCGCAGATCGCGCCATCCGCGCCGCACGCGTTACACATGCCGTCTCACATTTATACAAGGCTGGGAATGTGGCAGGAGTCGATCGCCTCAAACACGGCGGCGAGAAAAGCCGCGCGTGAGCAAGGCGACATTGGCGAGGAACTGCACGCGATGGATTACCTCATCTACGCGAATCTTCAGCTTGGTCGCGATCAGGACGCTGCGCGGGTCCTCGATGATTTGCGAAAGATGACGAACCTGTCGCCGACGTATTTCAAAGTGGCATATGCGGCGAGCGCAATGCCCGCACGCTACGCAATTGAACGCCGACAATGGAATGAGGCAACGCAGCTGGCGCCGATGTCCGATGCTTTGCCGCAGGCGTCCGCGCTTACTGCTTGGTCGCGCGCAGTTGGATTTGCGCATAGCAAACAGGCGGCGGCCGCGCGCAAAGAAGCAGCGAAACTAACGAGCATTTATGAGCAGCTGCGGGCGGCGGGCGATGAATATTGGGCGACGCAAATTCATGTGCAGCTCAATTCGGCTTTGGCCTGGATAAACCACGCGGAAGGAAAAACCGACGAAGCAGTAAAGCTGATGCGGGATGCGGCTGACGAAGAAGACGCCGTGGAAAAACTACCCGTGACTCCCGGCGCAATTGCGCCAACGCGCGAACAACTTGGCGATCTGCTCCTCGAAACAAATCGCCCCGCCGATGCTCTCAAAGAATTCGAGCGAGCGCTGGCCATGACTCCGCAGCGCCGGGGCGCGCTCGCGGGACTCTCGCAAAGTCGTAAAAGGCTCGCCGAGACGAACGCTCAGTAGATCAACGTCTGCTACGAATAAAGATATTCGTCGTGATATTCTCTCTGCGGGGCGAATTGGACTGATTGGTCGCCGCCGGTCTCGGGATACTCGAAGATTTTGCCTTCGTAATTGCGGATCACGATTTTTTCGTTGTCGTGATAGAGAACGTAGCCGGGATTGATCGGCACCTTGCCGCCGCCGCCGGGCGCGTCGATCACGTATTGCGGCACGGCGTAACCGGTGGTGTGACCGCGCAGACCTTCAATGATCTCGATGCCTTTCGCGACCGACGTGCGCAAATGCGATGAGCCGTTGATCAGGTCGCACTGGTAGATGTAGTACGGCCGAACGCGGCACATGAGAAGTTTGTGCACGAGCGTTTTCATCGTTTCGAGATCGTCGTTCACGCCGGCTAGCAACACGCTCTGATTCCCAAGCGGAATTCCGGCGTTGGCCAATCGTTCGAGAGCTTCCTTTACTTCAATCGTCAGCTCTCGCGGATGATTGACGTGCACGCTCATCCAGAGCGGATGGTGTTTGGCGAGAATCGCGCACAGTTCGGGCGTGATTCGTTGGGGCAGGAAAATCGGAACCCGCGTGCCGATGCGGATAAACTCAATGTGTTTGATCGCGCGCAGCCGCGTTAGCAATTTGTCGATCTTGTCGTCGCTGAAGATGAGCGCGTCGCCACCGCTCAGAAGCACGTCGCGCACTTCCGTGTGTTGTTCGAGATAACGGAACGCTTCTTCAAAATCGGTGTGCAATTCCTGTTCGCCAACGCCGCTGACGACGCGACTGCGGGTGCAATATCGGCAATAGGCAGCGCAACGATCGGTCACCAAAAACAAAACTCGATCGGGATAGCGATGCACCAGTCCCGGAACGGGCATGTGCGAATCTTCGCCGCAAGGATCGGCCATGTCATAGGGCGATGCCCAAGTCTCTTCGACGCGCGGAATGACCTGACGCCGGATCGGATCATCCGGATTTTTGTCGCGCGGAACCAGATTGAAAAAATGCGGCGTGACTGCGAGCGCCAGTTTATCCCCCGAAAGGAGAACCCCGCCGCGTTCTTCATCGCTAAGATCGACATGCTCCTCGAGCTGGGCCAGCGACGTGACCCGGTTCTTGAGTTGCCATTTCCAATCGTTCCAAAGCTCAGGCGCGACTTGCGGCCAGTAGCCCGGCGCATGCGACACGAACTCTTTCCCATCACCATTTCGAAAAGCTTCCATTTGAATAAGGACGAAAACGCTAAGACCGCTCGGATTCGTGTCAACGCGCGCACTGAAAAGTGCGCCCCGCACTCAATCGAGGCCGGATTTGCCCTACTGAACGGCGACGACGGTGCCGATTGGAATTTCAGCGAAGAGTTTTCGCGCCGTTTCGCCGGGCAAACGAATGCAGCCGTGGGACGCGGGGTAATTCGGCACGACGCCTTCGTGCATTCCAAAATCGAGGCAGCTCAGTCGCATGAAATAGGGCATATCAACGTGATAAATGGTCGAGCGGTGATTGCGTTCCTTGTCCGTGATCACGAAATAGCCGCGCTTGGTGGAATAACCTTCCCGGCCGGTCGAGCAGGTTGAATTCAAAACCGGCACGCCATCTTTGATCAGGGCCATGTGCTGCGAGGCGAGCGAAATTTCGATTCGAAGCTTGTCCGGGGCCAGTCCGCTGCCGAGAAGAATTTGCGCCGGCTGCCAATGGCCCAGCTCGGCCGCGAAATAGAGCGCGAGCATTTTGTAGCGACCGGTGGCGCGATTACGATCGGCGCCCGCTTGCAACAGCGCGCGGACGTAATCAGTTCGACCCAGTCCGGCTGCAAGCATCAGGCACGTAACATTGCGATCGTCTTCGATGTAATTGCGAAACGACTTCGATGGAAGCGCATCGAGAAATTCCTTGTCATATTTTGCCGGCAGGGTCGTGTTCGCGTCCGCACCGCACTCCAACAAAATCGTAAACAGGGGCACGTTATCGGTGGCGATCGCGTAGGCGAGCAACGGAACGCGTTTCCCTTCCGGCGTAGGCTGAGGAATGTGTTTCGAAAGGAGCAGCCTTACCGATTCGCGATCTCCCGCGCGCAGAACATTGTCCAAAGCGCGCAACGCGCCGGGGCTCCATTGTTCCAGCCGCGGCAATCGCGTAAGAATTTCCTGGGCAATCTTTGTGTTGGCGCTGCCGAGAGCAAGGGTCAGCAGCTCACCACTGTCGCCGTAAGCCAATTCCAAATTCGGGGTCAGGCTCAGAAGAAGATCGACGACTTCGATTTTCTGCGCGGTAACAGCGTAATAGAGCGCCGAATGCCCCGCTCGGTCTCGGGCGGCGATGTCGGTGACATGTCCAGCCAATGCCCGGACCAACTCGAGGTCGCCATGCATTGCCGCCACCATTAAAGGCGTTACTCCCGCGTCATCCGCCAGATCAGCGCTGGCGCCGGCGTCCAGCAGTCTCCGCGCGACCGTTCGATCCTCGCGCAAAATGGCAGCGAAAAGTAAAGATCGGTCATTCGCGCCCCGGGCGTTTGGATTCTGGTGCTCGCGAAAGTAACGATTGATCAACGAAGTTTGATGCGAATCCATCGCCCGAATGAAGTCGTCGGCCGGAATCGGTTTGGGAGCGCGGTGATCGGACGCAAACCGTACTGCCACAAGCACAAAAACGGCCGACAAGGTGGCAACCAGTGCCCGATTCAAGTTGATTGAACGCATATCCGGAGAGAGACCGACCGATAGTATACCATTAGTCAAGCGGCGCAACCGCTGCAATTCACATCCCCCGGGCTGCCCGGAGGTGGACTGGCGGCGTTGAACGTTGCATGTTCGATGCTGTCCAACTGGGAACCGATGCGCTCAATTTCACTTCTCGTCGTTATCCTCGGCCCGATGTCTATCCTGGCCGCGACGCCGGAGATTGCCCCGATGCCCACGGTTCCAGCGGCTGCAGCTGAGCAAGGTAAAGACGTGGTCCATCAGCTGAACAATGCTTTCGCCAAAGTTTTCGAGACGGTCGCGCCAAGCGTTGTGATCATCGAAATCTCAAAGAAGAGCGACAACGAAACGTCCGCCTTCGAGGATTTGTTCTTCCAAGGTCCGCCGGACGAAAGCAATCCGCGCCGTAACCAGAAAAATCTTCAGCCGATCCAAAGCGAAGGCTCCGGATTCATCGTCCGGCCCGACGGCTACATTCTTACCAACTTCCACGTGGTCGAGGGCGCAGACAAAATCGAAGTAAAACTGAAGGATGGTCGCGATTTTTCAGCGAAGGTGGTTGGCACAGACGAAAAGACCGACATTGCGGTCATTAAAATCGACGCCAAAGATTTACCGGTCGTGCAATTGGGCGACAGCGACGCAGTCAGAGTTGGGCAATTCGCATTCGCGATCGGAGCGCCATTCAAGCTCGATTACACTTTCACTTACGGCGTGGTAAGTGGCAAAGGGCGCTCCAAATTGCTCGCGACCAGCGGATATTCGATCTCGGATTATTTGCAAACTGACGCCTCGATTAATCCCGGCAACAGCGGCGGTCCGCTCTGCGACATCGACGGAAAAGTGATCGGCATGAACACGCTGATTAACGGGATCAATCGCGGCTTGGGCTTCGCCATCCCGAGCAACATGGCCAAAGAAATCGGCGAGGAGTTGATCGCCGGGCGCAAGATCACGCGGCCGTGGCTTGGGATCCGCATTGAAACACTCGGTGACGATCCTTCCATCCGCGATCTGTTCAAAGGCATCGAAAAAGGTGTCGTCGTGCGCACGATCGAAGCCGATGCGCCCGCTTACAAAAGCGATCTCCGGCCATTCGACGTGATCACACAAGTCGATGCCAACTCCGTCAGCACGGATTCCCAGCTGCAGCACGAGATTTTGAAGAAGAAAGTCGGCCAAAAAGTCGAACTGACGATCTGGCGAAAAGGACAAACGCTCAAAGTACCGGTCACGACTGGCGAATTGCCGAATGAAATTTCGCGCGCCTCCAACGAGCCGGCGCGCCCACCGAAAGATCGAGAAGAAGAAGCCGGAAAATTCGGGCTACAGGTCCAGGAATTGACCAAAGAAATGGCGCAACGCTTCAAACTTGGCGTTCAGCGCGGCGTGATTGTGACAGACGTGACCGAAAACAGCCTGGCTGCGCAGCAGGGA
>DASTJU010000255.1:0-2255 GCA_035716295.1 Chthoniobacterales bacterium
GTGCAAAGATTATCGTCTCGCTGCAGCAATCCTTTGACCGCGCGATCGAGCGTGCGCTCGGCCAGGCCCGCCATCATCAGCACGTTGTTGCGTAACGAACTGAGCGCTTCGTCGAATGTTCCGAGAATATGTTTTGGTGGAGTCATGTCGGATTAACCGAAGCGTCCCGTAATGTAATCTTCAGTCCGCTTTTCGCTCGGGTTGGTGAAAATCTTCGTGGTCGGTCCAAATTCGATCAGCTTGCCGAGATAAAAGAAACCGGTGTGATCGGAAACGCGCCCTGCCTGCTGCATGTTATGGGTGACAATTACAATGGTGTATTGCGTTTTCAGTGCGTGAATCAATTCCTCGATCTTAGCCGTTGCGATCGGATCGAGCGCCGAACACGGCTCGTCCATCAAAACGACGTCTGGTTCAACCGCAAGCGCGCGAGCGATGCAAAGCCGCTGCTGCTGGCCGCCGGAAAAACCAAGGGCGTTGGCATCCAGACGGTCTTTGACTTCATCCCAAAGCGCGGCTGCGCGCAAACTTTTCTCGACTGCTTCATCGATGCGCGACTTCTTACTGATCCCGGCAATACGCAGACCGTAGGAAATATTTTCGTAAATCGATTTCGGAAATGGATTCGATTTTTGAAAGACCATTCCGACCCGCCGGCGAAGATCAACCACATCCACTTCCGGCGCGTTGATATCGACTCCGCCGAGGTGGATCGCGCCCTGCGTAATCCGCGCGCCCTCGATCAGGTCGTTCATCCGATTAATGCAACGCAATAAAGTCGTTTTGCCGCAACCCGACGGGCCGATGAACGCCGTGACTGCCTGGGCAGGAATGTCGAGGCTGACATTGTGCAGCACTTTGTTCTCGCGATAAGCGAAATCGAGATCGCGCACGTCGATCATGATCTCGGCGCCCTCCGTCTCGTCGGCTGGACGATCACTTTGACGCGGAAGTTGTTGGGGCAGCGTTTGTGGCATTTCAAGTAGGCTTACCATGATAAGCGTCTCCGTTGTTTCTCTCTCAGCAAGATGGAAGTTAAAGCGATCAGCATGACGAGGACGAGAAAGACGAAAGCCGTCCCGTATTGGACGCGTTCCGTGTATTCGTTCTGCGGAATCTTCGAGCTGACTACGTAAATGTGATAAGGCAGCGCCATCACGCCTTGGAAAAAGAAATTCGTCCAATGGCTCACCTGCCACGGCATTTCGTCGCGCATGGCATAAGCGGCGGTGAACATGATTGGCGCGGTTTCGCCGGCGACGCGCGCAATGCCGAGGATCGATGAAGTGAGAATTCCGGGCAGTGCGTAAGGCAAAACGTTTTTGCGGATCGTCTGCCATTTGGTGGCTCCGAGCGCGAGCGAGCCCTCTCGCAATCCCTGCGGCACCGCTCGCAGCGATTCTTCGCTCGCGGTGATGATCGCCGGCAGAACCATCAAGCCGAGCGTAAACCAGCCCGAGAGCAACGAAACATTCCAGCCAAAGAAAATCACGAACAACCCGAAGCCGAACAGCCCGAACACGATCGATGGCACGCCGGCTAGATTGAGGATCGCGACCCGGATCAGTCGAATGAATCGGCCGTCGCGACTGTACTCGCTCAAATAAATCGCGCAGCTTATCCCGATGAAAAGCGCCAGCGTCATCGACCCGATCACGAGCAGGGCGGTGCCGACGATGCAGGGCCAGATTCCGCCAGCGGAATAAGAGACGCTTGTAACATCGACATCTTCTTTGTGCGTCGTCTTCCAGTCGCGGTATTCGCGATCGCTCAGCTCCATTTTCTTCCCCTGGTAATCGAAAACGTAGAGTGTTTGCGGCGGCTCGGTTAAGAATTTCAGGTTAACGAACGGCGCCGTTCGGGTAAAAACCGTGCGGCCACCTTTGATCCCGATATCGAGAAAAATGTAAGTCGCGCAGAGCAACACGAAATAAGTCCCGATCCGAAAGGCCCAGAAAAAAAGACCCTCAAGCAGTCGAGTGCGGCGTCGATTTGAAGGTGCGCCAATCATATCAGCCGATACTCATCCGGTAACGCGCGACTAATCGTTGCGCCAGGTAGTTGATCCCAAGCGTGAGGACAAAAAGAACGAGGCCGACCATGAAGAGCGCGCGGTAATGAATGCTGCCCCGCACAACCTCGCCCATTTCCTGCGCGATGATGCCGGTCATGGTGTGGACCGGTTGAAAGAAAGCGCCCAAGCCCTGAGTGAAATCGGGGATCGCTATCCGATTTCCAGCGCAAAGTAAAACCAC
>DASTJU010000256.1:0-4435 GCA_035716295.1 Chthoniobacterales bacterium
TGGATCAGGTGATCGGTCGCAAATCGCGGGCCCATCGCGCCGGACACATCTTCGATCTTATCCCACTGCCGCATCCTTCCGGCGCTTCGCCGTGGCACAAGATTCCGCCGGGAAAACAATTGCTGGCGAAAGCGATGCGCAAAATCGCGTGCCATCCGGCGATTGTCGATCTTGGCAAACGCCGGCGCGATTGACCTTAATCGCCTGCTCGCCTTAGTACGCACACAAGATGGAGACTCCAACGCGCGCGCAGATTCCCGAGTCCGACAAGTGGGACCTCGCGCATCTTTTCGCCGATGTCGGCAAATGGCAGGAAGATTTTGCGTGGGTCCAGAAGAGTTATCCGCGAATCAAAGAGTGGAAGGGGAAGATCGGCCAGTCGGCCAAGAATCTGGCTGAATGCTTGGAATTCGAGAAGGAGCTCGATCTCAAGCTGGAACGCCTCTATCACTTTGCATCGCTTCAATTGGCGGAGGACAGCGCCAACACTGAATACCTCGCCCGGGTAGGACAGATCCAGAACTTGCTGACGAAAATCGGCGAGGCGTTGGCGTTCGTTGTTCCGGAAATCCAAGCGATCGACGATCAGAAGTTTGAGAAGTTTATGGCTGATCCGGCGCTGAAGGATTGGCGGATCAAGCTGCACAAAATCCGCCGGCTGAAGCCGCATGTGCTTTCGGAACCGGAAGAACGGATTCTCGCGCTCGGCGCGGCCGCGTTGAGTGGTTACGACGATACATTTTCGCAGTTGACCGACGTGGACATGAAGTTCGGTGTCCTGGTCGATGATACCGGCCGCGAAAAACCGCTCACCCAAAGTTCATTCAGCTCATTTTTGGTGAAACGCGATCCCGGACTGCGCAAGCGCGCGTTTGAGCAGTTCTACGTCGAGTTTCAGGATCATCAATACACGCTGGCCAGTTCGTTGGCCTACTCGGTCAAAGCGGATGTTTTTCGTGCGCGATCCCGAAATTATTCTTCATCACTCGAAGCCGCGGTGTTTCCCGACGCTGTCCCGGCTGCGGTTTATGAGGGGCTGATCAAATCGGTTCGCGCGAATTTGGCGCCGCTGTTTCGCTATTTTGAATTACGGCGCCGAGTGCTCGGTTTGAAGGAACTTCATCACTACGACACTTACGTGCCGATGGTTGCTGAAATCGAGACGCACATTTCGTTCGATCAAGCGGTCGAGCATGTGGTCACGGCATTGCAGCCGCTTGGAAAAGAATATGTCGATGTTTTAGCGAGCGGTTTGCGCAGTCGCTGGTGCGATCGTTACGAAACGAAAGGCAAACGCAGCGGCGCGTTTTCATCCGGAAGCTACGGCGCGCCGCCTTACATCCTGATGAATTACAAGGAAGATGTGTTCGCCGATGTTTACACCCTGGCGCACGAGGCCGGCCATTCCATGCACACCTGGTGCTCGCAAAAATCGCAAAAGTATCAGGATTACGATTACCCGATTTTCCTGGCCGAGGTGGCGTCAACCTTCAATGAGGAATTGCTCACCCATCATCTGCTCGAGCAAACCCGCGATCCCAAAATGCGCGCTTACATAATTAATCGGCAGATCGACGACATCCGTGGCACGCTCTTTCGGCAGACGATGTTCGCCGAATTTGAGAAGGTCATTCACGAAATTGAGGAAAGCGGGGACGCGCTCACGCTGGATACTTTCAAGTCTGAGTATCACAAATTGCTCGCGGCTTACTTCGCGGAAAATTTCGTAATCGATCCCCAACTGAATTTGGAATGTCTGCGCATTCCGCATTTTTACGGGGCCTTCTACGTTTATAAATACGCCACCGGAATTTCTGCAGCGGTTGCACTTTCGGAAAAAGTTTTGCGAGCCGATGCCGGTGCGGTCGACGCTTATCTTAGCTTTCTGAAATCGGGCGGCTCGAGATTTCCGTTGGAAACGTTGAAAGCAGCGGGCGTGGACATGAGCACCTCCGCGCCGATCGAGAGCACTCTGCGCTTGTTCGAACGCCGGCTCGGCGAGCTGGAAGAATTGCTCCTGACCGCTCGCTAACTCATCTAATACCGCCTCTGGCAAGGTCTTTGCTTAAAAGGCCTGTGTGGATTTCGAATGGCGATTACGGGCGGCGGCCGGATATGCCGAACTCGGCATGAACCGCGAGTCGATCGCCGAGTTAAACGCGATCGAAATGCCGTCGCAAGCGCTTCCGGAAGTCCTGCAATTGCGGCTCCACCACCTGATGCGAGCGAAGAAATGGGCGCCCGCTTTGAAGGTCAGTCGCAAGCTTTGCCAAGTCGCCCCGCACTGCAGTGCCGGATTTCTTCACGCCGGCTTCTGTTTGCACGAGCTCGGGAAAACCCTCCAAGCCAAAAAGCTTCTTCTCAAAGGACCGGTCGCACTTCTGCGCGAGCCAATTTATTACTACAACATGGGTTGCTACGACGCGCTTCTCGGCAATCCAAGATCGGCCCAGGTCCACTTGCTTACCAGTTTCAAAATGGATCCGTCATTTCGCGAGATCGCGAAGAAGGATCCCGACCTGGAAGCGGTCCGGGAACTGATCTGAAATTGTAGTGGCCGCTGTCCTCAGCGGCAAAACACGGCGAATTCTTCTTGCGGCTGAGACAGCCGCCTCTACAGCATTTGTCGATGCAACTGCACGCCGACGAACTGCGCGCACGTCTTGAGCCGCTCTTCCAGGAAAACTTCGATAAGTTTGGCGAGCTCGGCGCGGCGGTTTCGATTTGGCAAAACGGAAACGAGTTGCTCGAGATTCACGGCGGATTTCGCGATGCACAGCGCGAACAAGCTTGGACCGAAGAGACAATCGTTCTGATTTGGTCGGCAACGAAGGGACTCGGCAGTGCGTGCCTTTTGCATGTTTTGCAGGAACACAAGATCGACATCGACCGACGGGTGGCGGAGTTCTGGCCGGAATTTGCGCAAGCGGGGAAAGAAAACATCACGCTCGCGCAATTGCTTTCGCATCAAGCAGGATTGGCCGCGCTCGATCGAAAAGTAGATGTGCTCGATTACCCGGCGGTCATTGATGCTCTTGTGAAACAGGAACCGAATTGGCCGCCGGGAAGCGCGCACGGATATCACGCGCGCACTTTCGGATTTCTCATCGACGAACTCGTCAGGCGAATTGTCGGAACAACATTGACCGAATATTGGCGGAAAACTTTTGCCGAGCCGCTTGGTCTCGATCTTTGGATCGGTCTGCCCGAAGTGGAAAATGTGCGGGTCGCGACGATGTATGCCGCGCGAGCAGGCAAACGGCCGGCGCCGGCGGACTTTTATCACGATTTAACCAAGCCGGGGAACTTCGCCCGCAAAGTGTTCAGTTCGCCGTCCGGATTGGACTCCGTCAGCGCAATGAACAAACCGGATGTTCGCGCCCAACCGATCATATCCTTCGGCGGAATCGGTAGCGCACGGGCCCTGGCGAAGTTTTACGCGGTGCTGGCGAACGGCGGCCGGATTGAGGATCGACAATTGTTTGCCGAAAAGACCATCAATTGGATGACGACAACGTTGACCGACGGAGTTGACCGCGTCTTTCAAATTCCGACCGCCTTCTCCGCCGGACTCATGAAAGATTCGAAGAAATCGACGCGAAAGATTTTTGGAAGATCGACGTCGTCATTCGGACATCCCGGCGCCGGTGGAAGTCACGCGTTCGCGGATCCTGAAAACGCGATCAGTTTCGCCTACGTGATGAATCAAATGGAGCAATCGGTGTTACCTAACGAGAAATCGCTACGCCTGGTGGATGGAATTTACGAAATTATTCGCCGATGATCGTCACCGAAACTTTCCGCCGGTGCGATTCGCGGCGATGTTCGAAGAGAAAAATGCCCTGCCACGTGCCGAGTTCCATTTTGCCATCGACAATCGGCACGCTCTCGCTCGTGCGGGTCAGCACCATGCGGATGTGCGAGGGCATATCGTCCGGGCCTTCGTCGTCGTGCTCATAGTCCGCGTCTTCGGGCACAAGCTGTTCGAAAAACCCTTCGACATCCCGGCGCGCTGCGGGCGCGGCGTTTTCCATCATGGTCAGGCTGCAACTGGTGTGCTGAACGAAAATCGTCACGACACCATTTCGCACACCGGATTTGTCGATCTTTGCCTGGACTTCGTCGGTAATCTCGTAGGTGCGTTTGCCGTTGGTTCGCACTTCGAATTTTTCGTGCTGCACCTGCATCGAGAAAATTAGCATTTGCTCGACGAACAGTCGCGCGTTGATCTTTCGCCGCGGTAATGGCCTAATATTGATCAGTGCAAGACGACCTCGAGCGCGTGCTGTTTGATGAACCGACAATTCTTCGGCGGCTCGACGAAATCGCCGCGCAAATTTCAAACGACTACCGCGATCGGGAGCTGACCGTTATCGCAGTCCTGAACGGCAGTATTGTTTTCATGGCGGATTTGATGCGGAGAATTCCGCTGCCT
>DASTJU010000257.1:0-2305 GCA_035716295.1 Chthoniobacterales bacterium
GACTTGCGAGTACGGTTTGCCGGTGGCGGGTTCGATGTTGTCGAGATATTTGCCGCTCTTCGGCTCGACGAATTTGCCGTCGATGAAATTCCGAATCTGGAATAATTGTTCGTTCACGCTGCGCCTAGCCTAAACGCGGCCCAGTCGGCGGGCAACGCGTGAGAGATTGCATTGCGCTTGTATTGAAGGGCGTCCTGGCTTGTAATTGTGCAATGAGAAACATCAAATCAGCATTGAGTCTTGCCGCAGCGATCAGCCTTCTATTGGCTGTCGTCGCACTTGCGGCCGATACGAAATTTCGGGCCGACGGCACCATTCAACGAATGAGCGGCGACATGGTATTAGTGCGCACGTCTACGGCGGACGTTGAAATTAAACACGACGCGAAAACGAAAGTAACCGGCGAGCTGAGAAGGGGCGCGGCCGTGACCGTGTTCTATACCAAAATGACAGGGGAAAACGTTGCCACCGAAATCATCATGGGCGGCGCCGCGAAGCCGAAGTAGACGCCCGCGAGCGGCGCATAGTTTTACGCTCCCGCTCGGTTTTCTCCAAAACCGAGGCGCCGGCTTCCCTAGTGCGATTCGCGTCTTCGCGCTCGCGCACTCCCGCCGTAGAGTTCGCTCCTGCGAACCGTTGAGTTCATCAAGAGTGTGCCCTGCTTTTAGTTTGCCGCAGAGCGGCATGATTCGTTTTGCCCGCGGTTAACCGATCCGCACGAACGAGGGTGTCTAAGCGGACGCGGCCTCGGTCCAATTTACGGCGTGGGCGCGCACCGGTTGATCGAAGCCTTTGAGTGCGATCTCGCCGAGATCTTCAAAGGCGAGGATTTTTCCGGCGCACAGTTCCGCGACCACATTGGAGACGAGAATTTGTTCGGCCTCTGCGTGTGAACAGAGACGCGAGGCGAGTTGAACCGTGACGCCGAACAAATCGTTGTGACGCTCGACCGGTTCGCCGGCCGCGATTCCGACGCGGATCCGCAATGGTCGATCGGCATTCGCTTTGACGTGTTTGGCGATTTCGTTCTGGACGCGGCTCGCGCATTTCACTGCCGAGGCCGCCGACACGAATGAGGCCATGATTCCATCGCCCAGATGTTTCACTTCGCGCCCGCTCAAATCCTTCAGCGCATCACGCACGATCGAATCGTGAAGATCGACAAGTTCCATCGCAGCTTCGTCGCCCATCTGTTGAGTCATGACGGTCGATTCGACAATGTCGGTGAACAAAATGGTGCGAATCCCGGAATCACGATCATCGGCAGAGCCGCCGGGAAGAATTGCGGCGCCAGCGGGGTTGACCTCGCTTCCACCCAAGAACAGATCAGCGACCTCCGGTTCAACTTGAATAACTTTTTCAGCTACCAGGCCGTGCGCTTCCCGATGCACTTGCTTCGCGGCTTCGGCGTTGGGCGCGTGGCAAAGACAAAAAATCTTTCCCTCTTTTTCATTGACCCAATATTTGTGATAGCTGACCCCATACTTGCTCTGCACTGCAACATCCTGGGTGTGGGCTTTGGCGACGTCTTCAGCGCTCACGCCCCCGGGAATTTCGTGGATGTCCATGTAAGACGGCATACGACTTTAGATTAGCAGGCAGTCGCGAGAAATCTACTTCGAGACGCGGTGCGAGATGTCGATCTTCGGAGGTCGAGCGAGCGTCTGGTAAACGACGCAATAGCGCTCGGTCAGGCGGAGAAGCGTGGCGATTTGTTCCGTGGTCGCATCGGTATCCAATTCGAAGCGCAATCGAATTTGCTCGAAACCGACCGGAACTTCTTTGGACACGCCGAGTGTTCCGCGAAAATCGAGATCGCCTTCAGCCCGAATAGTGGCGTCGCGCAATGTTATTTCGAGCGCGGTAGCGACTGCGCGCAAGGTGACGCCGGCGCAAGCAACAAGCGATTCCAGCAGCATGTCACCAGAGCATGCGCTCAATCCATTCCCGCCGGTCGCGGGATGAAGACCCGCTTCCACGAGCGCTTTTCCGGTTGCGACATTGCAGGTAACGCCTTCGCCGATTTTTCCTTCGGCCCGAAGAGTGATAAGCGCGGCCTTCGGTTCCTGCCGGTAATGCTCCTTGATTGGCGCCTGCAAGGATTTTAGCTCCGCCGCGTTCATGATCAGGCCGCGCGCTTGGTTCCGCTCGGTTTGATGTTTTGATTCACGCGAAACAGATTCTGCGGGTCGTACTTGGCTTTGATCTCGGTGAGACGTTTGTAATTTTCGCCATACGTTGCTTTCACGCGTTCCTCGCCTTCATCCATCATGAAGTTCACGTAAGCGCCGCCGGCCGAGTACGG
>DASTJU010000258.1:0-3317 GCA_035716295.1 Chthoniobacterales bacterium
AAGATTGTATGACCTGCCATTCGATTGATGGTTCGGAAGGAATTGGTCCGACCTTGAAAGGCGTTTACGGCCGCCAAACCAAACTGACGAACGGATCGACCATTACCGCCGATGACGTCTATCTGCGCGAATCGATCGTTAATCCAAGTGCCACGGTTGTTGCCGGATTCGATGATGTGATGCCGAAGCCGGAGCTAACCGACGAAGAGGTCCACCAAATTGTCGAATACCTCAAGACGCTGAAGTAACGCCAATGGAATTGCCTAACGAATCAACAACTGCCAGTTCGGCTCGGACCATTGAACCGGGGTTGAAACGAATGATTCTGATCGAGCTGATCTTCCCGACCGTTCTGCTTATTCTCGGGATCTATCACGGACTAATGCAGGTGCTCTATCGCTCGGGAATGATTCACGCCCGAAAAGTTTTCGGACTTGAATATTATCAGGGGCTCACATTGCACGGCGTCGTCAACGCCATCGTATTCACCACATTTTTCGCGGTCGCATTCGGCTATGCGGTCATTCGCTTTTATCTCGGTCGCCACCTGAACATGAAAATCGCATGGCTGTCGTTCGGATTGATGATTATCGGAACGCTCCTCGCCGCGGCGGCGATTTTGTCCGGAACGTCCAGCGTGCTCTACACATTTTATCCACCGCTCCGCGCGCATCCGGCGTTCTATGTCGGCCTAACGCTCGTTGTCGTCGGTTCCTGGCTGGCGTTTTTCAACTGGTTGCCCGTCTACTTCGCATGGAAACGCGAGCATCGAGGTGAAAAAGTTCCGCTCGCGGTCGTCGGCACATTCGCTGCGTTCATCGTCTGGTTGATCGCTACGATTCCGGTCGCGATCGAAATTATTTTCCTGCTCATTCCGTGGTCATTAGGCTGGGTCCCGACCGTGAACGTGCCGTTGGCGCGCATGCTCTTCTGGTTCTTCGGCCATCCGCTCGTCTACTTCTGGCTGCTGCCGACTTATGTCATGTACTACACGATGCTGCCGAAACTTTCCGGCGGAAAACTGTTCTCCGATTTCGCCGGCCGGCTCACCTTCATGTGGCTCATCCTTTATTCGGCGCCGGTCGGGATCCATCACCAATTCACCGAGCCGGGAATCAGCAGCACGTGGAAATTCGTTCACGCATTCTTCACCATGCTGGTAGCAGTGCCAAGCTTCGCGACCGCGTTCGTCATGGCGGCGTCGATGGAGCTTGGCGCGCGCGCAAACGGCGGCCGCGGTTTAATCGGCTGGTGGAAAAAACTTCCGTACATCGACAAAGACCGGTGGCTCTTCGGCTATTTCTTCTCCGGGCTCGTCATTTTCATCTTCGGCGGCGTGACCGGAATCATCAACGCTTCCTACAATCTCGACACCGTCGTGCACAATACCTCCTGGTTGCCGGCCCATTTCCATCAAACTGTCGCGGGCCCGGTCTTTCTCTCCTATATCGGCATGACTTTGTTCCTGGTCGCGAAATTGACCGGCAAGGAAATTAAACTCCCGCGCTTGAATGTCTGGATGCCGTACATCTGGACGCTCGGAATTATGATCTTCTCCACCGGCTTGTTCATTGGCGGCGCTGGCGGCGAACCGCGTCGCACCAACATGGGACTCACTTACACCAATCCGCAATCGCCCCTCTATCACGCCGATTGGCAGACCTCGAGAATGCTCGGGAGCGTCGGCGGAACAATCATGGCGATCGCGGCATTGATCTTCTTCATCGTTTTCTTCGCCACGCTTTTCAGTCGATCGACAAAACAAGGCGCGCTTGAACTGGTGGTGTCCGAGCCGTACCACAACGAACAAGTTCGGGCCGTGCAAAGTTTCACCCCGTGGCTCGCCGGCGCCGCTCTTTTACTCATCATCGCCTACGCCCCGCCGATCGCGCAGACGTTGCGAAGTAATTTCCCCGGCGCGCGGCCCTTTACGCCGGACAGCCCGTTGCCAATGAAGACGTTATCCAAACCATGACAGGAAAGCTTGGGCTTTTTATTCTGGTCGCAGTTAGCGCGGATCTGCGCGGCGGCGTGGTTGATTTTGCGCCGGAGCGCGGACGCGAGGCCGCCGCGATCAGCTGGCTCGATGAGAGCGGTCGAACCCGAGAATTATCCGAGTTCTCCGGTTATCCACTGATTGTCTTGCCGATCTACACACGTTGCCGCGGCGCGTGCGTGCAAAATGTCGATCGACTTAAGGAAGCGCTGGCGAATTCTTCGAGCGATCCGAGACAGTTTCGCATTTTGCTGTTTTCGTTCGACGCCGGCGATAGTCCCGCGGTCCTGGCCAGATACCGTCAGCGCGAAAATGTTCCGCTCGGCTGGTCGATTGGGACCGCGTCGCAGTCGAACATAGATGCGTTACTTGAGTCGCTCGAGGTGCAGGTGGGTAAGGCCGGAACAGAATTCACCCACCCAAACATCGTCGCGTTTCTCGATCCGAAACTGCGGATCGCGAAATGGATTTACGGAACGGACTATTCCGGAAGCGATGTCGATCTTGCGCTCAGAGTCGCGGCCGGTGAAAGCGATTGGGTCGGTCGGCACTCGCAGTTGCTCTACGCGCTCTTACTTTTCTCCGTCTCTATTCTGTGCGTTACGCTTTGCTATCACCTCGCGCAGCTAAATACACGACGGCGATTTAACGAAACTGTGGCGCAGTGATTGGGATGGGTCTGGATACGTGGGGAGCGCGCAGGCCAACAAGATGTCGCTTTTGCACGAACGATCGGATCAGCGAGCGGCTGCCCAATTTGTTTGCCGCAGCGTTCACAGCTTACGCCTCCGGCTCAAGCACGAAGAACCCGGTTTCGCCGCCGCCTGAGGTAACATTAACGACGGGCGAACTCGACAGACGGACCATTGCGCCGCATACCTTCCCGCGAAAGAGAAATGGGTTTGTGTCAACGAACATCGGCTGCAATTTCCAGTCGTTCTGGCTGAATACCGGAAACATTTCCGTGTGTAAATCGATTGCTTCCTGCACGACGTAATCTTCTGCCATTGCCGTTGCGATCGCTTTATCCCACTCGCTTTCGCTCAGCCGCGGGCCGAGGTAAACACCCCGCCCGCCATAGTCATCGTTTGGCTTGAGTACGAATCGGGCGCGCTTTCGCCTAACAAATTCTAGTAGCTCCACTTTTTGGCCCTGGTACGACGTCTCGCGCTCGCGCAAACGCCGAGTCCACGGAACCGATAGGCGAATCGCCTTCTGCTCCGCGGGTGTAAACCAACTCTGATGCGCTTCCTCAGTCAGCAGCTCAAAGCTGGCTTTCTTGTGCATAATCTTGCAGCGAAAGGGGTTTATCAGACAAACG
>DASTJU010000259.1:0-4609 GCA_035716295.1 Chthoniobacterales bacterium
GGTCCTGGTCGCGGCCGGATTCACGACTCTATTTCTGATCGGTTGGATTTTGGCCGACGCGCGATTGCAGACTCGCTCGCTCTGGCTGCCCATCGGTTTGCACGCCGGGTGGATTTTCACGAGCGGCGCGTTCAACAAGATGGCGCGGCATGATCTGATCGTGCTGCCCTGGCTTGGAAAAAATCTGCTGGTCGGAATCGTGCCGCTCGGAGTCGCGTGCTTGACGTGGCTAATAATGCGCGGCTGGTTGAAATATGTCGGCGCTCGCAACACCTAGCCTCTTTCGCGGAATCGCGTCGCTGCTGTATCCGCCGTCGTGCACCATTTGCTCGGCGTCGGTCGATTTGGACGAATATCTTTGCTCCGAGTGTGAAGCGAAGATCTCCCGAATCGTGCCGCCGTTTTGTGCGAAATGCTCCGAGCCGTTTGATGGCGCAATCACGACTACATTTGCCTGTGCCAATTGCGCGCATCGCGCCCTCCATTTCGACGCCGCAGTTTCCGCTTACCGCAGCCGCGGAATCGTTCGCCACGTGATTCTCAATTTTAAATACGGACGCCAAATTCATCTTAGACATCTGGTCGCTCGCTGGCTGGTGGCCGCGCTCGACGACGAACGTCTTCGCGAACGCCGTTTCGACGCGATCGTTCCGGTTCCGTTGCATCCGGCGAAACAGCGCGAGCGCGGGTTTAACCAGGCTGCGCTGCTGGCGGAATGGTTGAGCACGCACATGGCGCTGCCGGTGCGCCCGGTCCTTCAACGCGTTCGTTTTACGACCACCCAGACCGCATTTGACCGGGCCGAGCGGATGCAAAATTTGCGCAATGCATTCCGTTTACGAAAAAACGGAGACGTGCGAAAGTTACGGGTGCTCCTGATTGATGATGTCTTAACTACCGGGTCCACCTTGAGCGAATGCGCGCGGGTGTTGAAAGAAGCCGGCGCGCAATCGGTCTATGCTGCGACGGCGGCGAGGGCATAGCAGCTATGGCCATTTTCAAAAAACCGACACTCAAAACCGAGCCGCGCAAGAAGCGCGACATTCCGCAGGGATTGTTTCAAAAATGCCCGGGCTGCAATGAAGTGATTCACGAAATCGAGCTGAATGAAAATCTGCGGGTTTGTCCGCGGTGCGATTACCACTTTGCCTTTTCGGCCAAGGACAGGATCGGCAATCTGCTTGATTCGCAAACGTTCGTCGAGATGGACGCGGATCTGAAATCGATCGACACGCTCCGTTTTCAAGGAATGGCCAGCTACAAAGATCGGCTTAAAAATTATCAGGAGCGCACCGGATTGACCGACGCCGTCATCAGCGGCAATGGAATGATCGACGGTTATAAGGTCGCGCTCGCCGTGATGGATTTTGGATTTCTCGCCGCTACGATGGGCTCCGTTGTTGGCGAAAGAATCACTCGGGTGATTGAATACGGGACCGATGAAGGCGCCGCCGTCGTCATCGTTTCCGCTTCCGGCGGCGCCCGGATGTACGAAGGCATGCTCAGTTTAATGCAAATGGCCAAGACCAGCGGCGCGCTGGCGCGTCACGCGGACAAACGACTTCCTTACATTTCCGTGCTCACCAATCCGACCACCGCCGGCGTGATGGCCAGCTTTGCTTCGTTAGGCGACGTTATTATTGCCGAACCGAAAAGCATGATCGGCTTCGCTGGACCGCGCGTGATCAAGGAAACAACCCACCAGGATTTGCCAAAAGGATTTCAGACTGCGGAATTTCTCGAAGAACACGGCTTGATCGATATGATCGTGGATCGCAGAAAAATGCGCGAGACGATCAGCCACTTGCTCAGCTATTTCTCTTCCGTGCCGTGAGCTACACTGAGGCGCTTGCCTGGCTCTACAGCCTCCAGCGCTTCGGGATCAAGCTCGGCCTGGAAAATATCCAGCGTCTGATCGCCGAATTGCATGTTGATCTTGGCACCGCGCGCGTCATTCACGTCGCGGGCACCAACGGAAAAGGCTCGGTCTGCGCGATGATCGATTCGATCTGCCGCGCCCAAAAATGTCGGACCGGACTCTTTGTCTCCCCTCACCTGGTCACTTTTCGCGAACGCATCCGCGTCAACAGCGAGATGATTTCGGAAAACGAAGTCGCGGGTGGCCTGAGCAATATTCGGAAGCTGGTAGCTGATTGGGACCCGCACCCGACCTTTTTCGAAATAGCGACGGCGCTGGCGTTGAAACATTTCGCCGGCGCGAAGCCTGCCCGCCGTAGCCTTAGTGCCAGTCCGGCTCGGACCGAAGGCGGGATCGACATCGTCATTCTGGAAACGGGTCTGGGCGGGCGGCTCGATGCGACCAACGCGGTTCAATCGAACGTCGCCGTGATCACGCCCATTGCTCTCGATCATCAGGAATGGCTCGGCGACTCACTCGAAAAGATCGCTGGTGAAAAAGCCGGAATCATCAAAGCGCAAACGCCGGTGGTTTCGGCGCCTCAACTTTCGGACGCTGAGAAAGTGATCCGCGCCCGTGCCGCGGAATGCGAAGCGCGTTTGCAGTTTGTAACTGAAGCGTACGACAAATCGCCAATCGCATTGCGCGGTGAACATCAAAAACTCAACGCCGCAATCGCAATCGCTGCCCTTCGTGCTGCCAAGATCGAGATCGATGAGACAGTAATCGCGCGCGGACTTGCTACGGTCGAGTGGCCGGGACGTTTCCAATGTTGGGACAAACGCACCGTCATTGACGGCGCGCATAATCCCGCCGCCGCGCGCGCGCTCGTCGAAACCTGGCGCGAGATATTTGGCGATGAACGCGCGACCATAATTCTCGCGATTCTTTCGGACAAGGATTTGAGAAAAATCTGCGAAGCCCTCGCACCGATCGCCGATTTCATTTTCCTGCCAAAGATTCGAAGTGAGCGTGCCGCCGATACAATCGAGCTTTCAAAGATACTTGTCGATCTTGGCTGCAAATCCGAAATCTGCGCGAGCTTTGCGGATGCATTCGACAAAGCTCGTAAACGATCGTCGCCGATTCTGATTACCGGCTCACTGCATTTCGCCGGCGAAGCGCTCGCGCATCTTCAGGGCAAACCGGCCGCATTCGAAGAGTGCACACAATAACGAATTGTTCTCCGCTCCCGTAATCGAACTAAGCGCGGTCTTCCGTCCCTCGAAGAAAGCAAATTGTAAAAGCTTAATCTGCAGCAATTTCGATCCGCGGGAACAGCGGCACCGGTTTGCCAAGTTGATGCTTCGCCGGAAGACCACCCCACTTCGCATTCTCGAACGTGTATTCTTTGCTCCAGTTTAACTGATAGAGAATTTCGCGCGCCGCGTTTGGAAGCACCGGCGAAATCAAAACCGCAATCACGCGCAATGCTTCGGCTAATACGAACAGTGCGTGATCAAGTGCTTCGGCACGTTGCGGGTCTTTCGCTAATTTCCATGGCGCTGTCATTTCGATGTAGGCGTTACAGGTCGTAACAAACTCCCCTACCCTTTCCATGGCAGCGTGGATTTCGTGCGACGACATCGCCGCGGAATAAGCTCGAACCAGCTCGGCCGCTTGCGCAGCTAATGGTGAATCACAGCCAACTTGTTTTACAAGACCCTCGCGATACCGATGCGCCATGTTGAGCGTGCGGTTAAGCAAGTTGCCAACGTTATTGGCCAGATCAGAGTTGTAACGCTCGATCAAACGCTCCTCCGAAAAATCGGCGTCTTTGCCGGTCGTAATGTCGCTCATCAGGTAATAACGCACCGCTTCGGCACCGTATTTGTCGGCGAGCTCGAACGGATCGACAACGTTGCCTAACGATTTGCTAATCTTGGCGCCGCCGAGGTTCAACCAGCCGTGCACCAGCAATTGCGGCATCGCATCGTCCGGAAATCCGATCGCGCGGAGCATGATCGGCCAATAAATGCCGTGCGCCGGAATAAGGACGTCTTTCCCGATGATTTGGAGCGTGTCCTTTGTCCAGCGATCGCGGAATTCCGGCGGCTGCTTTTCGTAATTGTCGATCTTCGGATCGTAGCCGGCGAAGCTGATGTAGTTGCTGAGCGCGTCGAACCAAACATAAGTCACGAAATCCTTGTCGAACGGCAGCTCGATTCCCCAATCAAGTCGCGATTTCGGACGCGAGATGCAAAGGTCGCCGCTGATTCTTTCCGCCGCATTCCGTAATTCTGTCTGGCGAAAATCGGGAATGACCGCGTCCTTGCGATTGTCGATGTAACGCAGGAGCCAGTCTTTGTGCTGGCTCAGTTTGAAATAATAATTTTCTTCCTCGCGAAACTCGACCTGTCCCCACTCCGGACCAAACTCGCCGTCCGGCCCGCGTTCCTTGTCGGTCAGAAATTGCTCCTGGCGAATTGAGTAATGACCGGCCTGTTTGTCCTTGTAGATCTGCTTGGCCTCGAAAAGCCGCTGCAGCATTCCTTGGACGACTTTTTTATGGAGCGGATCGATCGTCTCCGCCCATCCGTCGTATTTCACATCGAGCTTTTTCCAAAGATCGACAAACTTCTGGGTCACGCCTTTGACGAACTCCGCCGGCGGAACGCCCGCTTTGGCCGCCGACTGCTGGACTTTCTGGCCGTGTTGATCGACTCCGGTCAGAAAAAAAACTTTTTCGCC
>DASTJU010000260.1:0-2960 GCA_035716295.1 Chthoniobacterales bacterium
GCCTGGCCACCCGCGGCGACCGCGAGCTCCACATTAAAGATGGCCGCATCCAATAATGGCTTCCGATTTTGTTCCTTGAATTGCGCGACGAAAGACGGAGATTTTTCCTGCGAATATGAAAACTACTAATGCTGGCGGGACGGTGATGGACGAACCTAAATCACGCGAAGCGGTAAAACCCGCAGTCGATAAACGCACCGGGTCGAAGTCCACAGCCAAGTCGTCTCAAATTTACATCGACGGAGAATTTTATTCCGAGGCCGACGCCAAGGTTTCCGTGTTCGATCACGGCCTGCTTTATGGTGATGGAATTTTTGAGGGGATTCGTTCTTACAATGGCCGCGTCTTCAGGCTGGAGGAACATCTCGAGCGTCTCTGGGATTCTGCTCGCTCCATTTTGTTGGAAATACCGATGTCGCAGCGGGCGATGACCGAAGCGCTGCTGGAGACGATCCGGCAAAACGATCTGCGGGAAGGTTACATCCGACTGATCGTCACGCGAGGCGTTGGCAATCTTGGTTTGAATCCGGAGCAGTGCAAAACGCCAAGCGTCATCATTATCACCGCGCAAATCGCGCTTTATCCCGAAAACGTTTATCGAAACGGGCTCAGCGTGGTTACCTGCGCGACGCGTCGCACCAACCCGAGCGCGCTCAACCCCGCGGTTAAATCGCTCAATTATTTGAACAACGTGATGGCGCGGATTGAGGCGAACCTCGCCAATGCCGATGAAGCGCTGATGTTGAACGATGAGGGCAACGTCGCCGAGTGCACGGCGGACAACGTCTTTATCGTCAAGCGTGGCCAAATTTTCACACCGCCGATCACCGCCGGCGCCTTGCGCGGAATTACCCGTGCGGTCGTGTTCGAAATCGCCGCCGAGACGGGAATTAAAGTGACTGAAGCGGACATTACCCGTCACGACGTTTTCATTGCGGACGAAGCTTTTCTCACCGGCACGGCTGCGGAAATTATTCCGGTGGTCAAAGCCGATGGCCGTCCGATTGGAACCGGTAAACCGGGCCCGATTACCGCCCGGATGATTGCGCGGTTTCGGGAAATGACCAGAGAAACAGGAACGCCGATTTATTCCTAAGATCGACATCGAACCAGAGACATCGGCGCGAAAGGTGCTCGACAAACCCGCGACTTGAATGTTTTAGCGTGGAACAGGTCTAATGTTGTAGAAATGTTGTGCGACGTTTGTAAATGCAATGACGCAACGGTCTTCCTGACTCAGATCATTGAGGGGAAGATGCAGAAGGTGAATCTCTGCGACGTGTGCTCGAAAGAAAAAGGTGTCCAGGACCCGACGGGTTTTGCGCTGGCGGATTTGCTCCTCGGCATCGGCGCGGCGGAGGAAATTGAGAAGGGGGGCTCGACCCAACGCTGTCCGGTTTGCGGTTTTACCCAGGCCGATTTTAAAAAGGCAGGCCGGCTCGGCTGCAGCACTTGTTACGCGACTTTCACCGAAGCGTTGACCGCGTTATTGAAGGCGATGCACAAAGGCACGGCGCATGTCGGCAAGGTGCCGCAGCGCGCGCATCGGGCGGGGGAGTTGAGCGATAAGATGCGCAATCTGAACGAAAGCCTGCAAAAAGCGGTAGCGGAAGAAAATTACGAGACGGCCGCGTCTTTACGGGACCAAATCAAACAGCTCGAAGGCGAATTAGCGAGTTAACGCCGTGAAATTTTCGAATGTCATGTCGAACGCCGGAGAATGGCTCCGTGGCGAGGGACCGCATCACCAAATCGTGGTCAGCAGCCGCGTCCGGCTCGCGCGCAATTTGCGCAATCGCGCTTTTCCCGGTTGGGCGAAGAAAGCCGAGCGCACTGCGATTCTGGAACTGATCAAACCCCACGTGGAAAAACTTCCGGAAATGCAGGACTCATTTTCCGAATTGCTGCAGGACTTATCCGCGTTGGAAAAACAGGTGCTGGTCGAACGGCATCTGATCAGTCGCGAGCACGCGGCCAAGAGCGCGGGCAGCGCCGTGATCATGAATCGCCGGCAAACACTCAGCATCATGATCAATGAGGAAGACCATCTTCGAATGCAATCAATGCGTTCGGGTTTGCAATTGAAACAAGCTTTCAAACTTCTCGACAAGGTCGACAGCGCGCTGGAGAACGAGCTCGAGTTTGCTTACGATCAACGTCTTGGTTATCTGACCGCGTGTCCGACAAACGTCGGCACCGGCATGCGCGCATCCGCGATGCTCCATTTGCCCGGCCTGGTTCTGAGCGAGCTGATCAATCAAGTGGTTCAAGCGGTGAGCAAGATCGGTCTGGCGGTGCGCGGCCTTTACGGCGAAGGGACCGAAGCGATGGGAAATCTTTTTCAAATTTCCAACCAAACCACGCTCGGCGAAAAAGAAGACGAGATCATCGCGCGGCTTACCAAAGTGATCGAGACGATCATTGATAAGGAACACGATGCCCGGCAGGTCTTGATTCAAAAGAAATCGAACACGCTCTGGGACCAGATCGGACGCGCGTATGGCGTTTTGACTTACGCGCACGCGATGAGTTCGAAAGAAGCGCTCAATTTGCTGTCCATCATCAAACTCGGAATCGATCTCAACGTCTTCCCGGAAGAGAAGCGGCTGCCGATCGATGAGTTGTTTATGGACACGCAGCCGGCGCACCTCCAAAACAGCTCGCAGCAAAAACTCAACGCCGACGAGCGCGACCATCTTCGGGCCCAAATTATTCGGGCGCGTTTGAAAGTGCTCCCTAAACCTGATATCAGTAAGCTGGCAAAGGACTCCGGCGACGGCTTGAGTCCGGCGCCGCCAGAACGATGAACAATTTTACTCCTCGCGCCCAACAGGTCCTGCAGCTCGCCCGTAAAGAAGCCGATCGCTTCAATCATAATTACGTCGGCACCGAGCATCTCTTGCTTGGTTTGATCAAGCTCGGCCAGGGCGTCGCGGTCAACGTTCTCCAAAAAATGGGAC
>DASTJU010000261.1:0-3335 GCA_035716295.1 Chthoniobacterales bacterium
AACCGCGGCGGTCAGGGTGTGTGGATCGGATTGCTCCGGAATCGGCGGCGAAATGTTTGAAATCGGAATCTCGCGATCGACCATGTCGTGCGGCACTTCGATGTAAACCGGCCGCTTGTGGCGCAGGCATGCTTCGATGCAGCGCACAATTTCCGACGCGGCACGCTGCTCGTCGAGTAAGACGGTGCTCGCGACCGTGACTTCATCATAAACGCGGCGCTGGGTCTCGAACGTTTTGACCTTGTGATGGAGCAGCGGATCTTTTTCGCGATCCTTTCGACCAGGTGCGCCGCTGACCACAACGACGGGAGATTTCTCCGCGTAAGCGCCGGCGATCGCGTTCAAGACATTCAGCCCGCCGACACAATAAGTGACGCAGACCAATCCGATTCCGTTGATCCGCGAATACGCATCGGCCGCGAATCCGGCGGCCGGTTCATGCGTCATGGTGATGCTTTGAATTTTCGATTTCTCGAGCCAGGTAAATGTCGGCAGCGCGAAATCCCCAGGGACCCCGAAACTGTGGCGGACGCCGCGGCGGTAAAGATATTCGAATAGAAATTGGCCGAGTGGCATCGTTAATGGAAACGAATCCGGCAAGACAGTCCTCGGATTTTTGGAAACCGTTGGTCGCGGAAGGTAATCAGCCACGGCGAAGTCACTCTTCATCGTTAGTCATCGAGCAGGTCTTCCTCTTCTGTTCCATCGGAAGTGGGCATCAGCCAGTGGTGCTTACGTAAATCCCGTTCGTTGTAAGCATCGAAAGCTAATGCGGCCCAACATGCAATCGGGAAGAGCAATCCGAGCCCGGCCGTTGCCAGACCGAGTAGAATGCCGATCCAGATTGCCACCGGCATTCCGACAAACATCCAGATAAAACCGGATGCGTAGTGGCCTTTGTAAATCTGTCCGAGGCCCGGGACGATACTGAGCAATGCGGCGATCTTATTTTCCGCTCCGGTTACTTCCGGCCTCGGTGGGATTGCGATTGTATTCATAATTCAACTCCTTCTCTGGACGGCTCACCATTCCGGGTGCCTCAGGCACTCGAAGATGATCAGCGCATACAGCACCATCATGGTTCCGACCGTGGCGAAAATGAGATATTCCATAAACGGCTCCTTATCTGTTGTTCTCTCAAATTAGCCGTCAACAAGCCGAAGGCTTCGCTGCAATTGCCTTTTGCTGCGCAAAAATTGCGCGGATGCTACGCGCCTGTGGACCTGCAATGGCAAGAATCGGCCATCAATTCACAAGCGACGCAGAGCCCGGAGTCGCCCTATTGCGATTACATGAGATGTGAAGTTAAAGGACACATCCGAAGCCGCCTTTGCCGCCTTGCCGAGTTCTCCCAACCAATGGCAGCGAGCGGAACCGCGCGACATCTGGAAAGCGCGGAAATTTATCGAGGAACACGCTGGCGAGCAGCTTTCACTCGACCAAGTCGCAAAAGCCGTCGGAATTAACGCCACCCACTTGAGCGAGAAGTTCAAACAAGTGACCGGCGTAAAGTTTGTCGATTACATTGCCCGAACCCGATTCGAGAAAGCGTGCAAGCTCTTGGAAGAAGTCGATCTGCGCACCAGCGAGATCGCCTTTGCGGCTGGATTCCAATCGCTCTCCCAATTCAACCGTGTTTTCAAAAAACTGTCCGGAAAATCGCCAACTGCGTACCGCGTGATTCATTCAATGCGCAAATGCCATTGATGTTGTCACTGATACTATAAAGCCCGTCGCTTTTTCCGAAGAAATGCGTTGTCAGAAATTGATCACTCTGCCAGTTTCCTGTGCGTGCGGCATCTGAGATTGACTCGGTGGCTCGATGGTAAACGCGAAAAACTGTTGTGGGCTATCGGGGGAACATTCGCGCTCACTGTCATTCTGCTTTCTTGCAGCACGCTTGAATCAAATCGCGCCATCCTCGCGCCGCCCAGTATTCCCGGAGCGGAGTTCGTCGGCTCCGAAAGTTGCGAGGCCTGTCACGAATCGATCACCAAAAATTTTCGCACTGCGACCCACGCTCGCTTAAAGGCGCCCGGCGACAACGCCAAGGAGATGGGCTGCGAATCGTGTCACGGTCCGGGAAGTCTGCACGTCGCTGGCGGCGGCGATAAAAGTAAGATCATCAATCCCCGGAGATCGCCGGACGCCTGCTTCCAATGTCACTTGGAAGTACGCGCCCGATTTGAAATGCCGCACCATCACCCGGTGTTGGAAGGAAAAATGAGTTGCGCGGATTGCCACAATTCGCACGCCGGTCGAGCCATCAAAGGAGGCGGAACAAGTCTGCCCCAAGAAATCAAAGGGGGCGGCGTTGAGTTGCTCAGCCAAAATGGAACCTGTTTCCAATGTCACACCGCGCAACGCGGTCCGTTCGTATTTCAACATGAAGCATTACGCGAGGGTTGCGTGAGTTGCCACTCGCCGCACGGCTCGGTCAACGCGAAGATGCTGAATGAGCGCAACGCAACGCTCTGCTTGAAGTGCCATTTCCAGGAACAAAAAACCGGTGGACGAATTTACATCGGCGATTCCGATCATACCAACCGTTTGCCGCAAGGGACCTGTTGGTCGGCCGGCTGTCACGAAGCCGTGCACGGCTCCCAGGTCAACGGTCACTTCAGATACTAAGCATATGCGCGCGATTCGCTTCTCCTCGTCTGCCATTCGAGCGATGCGTCATATCACGCTGATTTTCGCTTTCGCAGTTTGCACGAGCCTGCCGCTTCGCGCAGGGGTCGATGCCAACGGAACCGAAACGACTGACGATCCAAAATCGATCGTCGCCGAAGGCAAGGACGGGAAATCGGCGGCCGCCGCGACCACAACCACTGAGGAACAAACCGAATACAAGAATTGGATCGAAGTCGGCGTTGGAGGAACCTGGACCACCGGAGATCGCGCGCAATTCGAGCAGCATCACTGGTTACCGGGAGACGAGGCCTACGGCGGCATCACCGACATGCATTACGAACACAGCGTCGGTGAAAAGGCCACTCTGTCGATCGACGGCCACGCACTTTGGGACATCAATGACTACGACATTAAGGTCGATCTCTCCCAACCGAACGTCGGTTATATCCGAGGTGGCTACACAGCATCTCGCACTTGGTACGATGGCAACGGCGGATTTTTCCCGACCAATGGCGGTGTGTGGTTTCCGCCGGCCTTTCCCGAAATGCACATCGACCGGGGCGATGTTTGGCTGGAATTGGGATTGCGCGTCCCGGACTGGCCCGAAATTACCCTTCATTGGTCGCACATGGACCGCGATGGCCAAAAGGATTCGACAATCTGGGGCGACACCACTCTGACCGGGCTTCCGATCAACAACC
>DASTJU010000262.1:0-2515 GCA_035716295.1 Chthoniobacterales bacterium
GGAGCGGCTTTGCCACCGGTTGATCATTCATCGGCTGTGTAGTTGTGGGAGAATCGACAACACGAGGCCGGGTCGCAGCTAGGCAGAGACCATTGAGGATCACGGCGAAGCCAAGAAGGGTCGGCTGACCAAATTGTCCATTTAGCATAACCGTGAAACCAGAACCAAAGAGCAAGATGGGGAGAAGGTTGCCCTGTTTCAGGGCGGCGAAACTCCAGCGCCCGAGCTGCAAAACCAAAAGGGTCCGCCAAAGCAAGAATGCCACGCCGAGAATCGGTCCGCTTTCGGCCAGGACCCGGGTCCACTCGCTTTCGCCCAGAAGGATCGCAGGACGCCCAATCAAAATGCGGCCGCCGACGTTCGTCCCGATACCAATCCCGTAACCGAAGAGCGGAAACGTACTGATGTTCTTAAAGCCTTCGGTGAAATCATTGATGACCCGCTCAATTGTTCCTCCAACGACGGTTGTGTCGCTAGCTTCAGCCGCCGACGTAAACCGATCCGAGAGGATCTCGAAACCCTCTTTGAAAATCGGAAGTCGACTCACAATCAGCGCGCCGATGACAACAATGACGAGAGCCCAACCAAAACGGTTCACCGCGCGAGGGCGAACAATCAGGATGGCAATCAGGGCGAAGACGACCAAAAGAACGGCAATTACGGAAGACTTGCTGCCGGAAATAAAAATGCCGACCGCCAATGCCACACCAGAGGCGATCAACAACCAGTTGTTGTAAACTGTTCGTCGGAGCGCGCCGTAAATCAGAAACGCGGCCGACACGCTCATATAAAATACGGGTCCCGAAATAAAGGAGAACGTTCCGGGCGGACGGATCTTTCCGCCGCCGGACGTGATCTGTTCCGCTTCGCCGAGGCCGGCGGTGCGATTAATAAATGAATCGGGCGACGCTTTAAACTGCGCGGCCATGAGCAAACCCATTGGAATCATCAGGATAAGGATCCACCAGCCGAATTTTTTGACGTCCTCCTCATCAAAAACGCTCGCCATCACAAAAATAATCGGCAGATGAAAAAAATTCGCACGCATCCCGTAAAGGTTAACTTCCAAAATGGGAATGGGTGGGACATAACCGGAAACCAGACTAAATCGTGCCAGTAAAATGCTGGCCAATAGTGACAGCAGGGCAATGATCCAGAGAGAAACGACCCAACCATTCCGCGGGAAAACGTGAGCCCGAATCGCGTAACAATAAATTCCCAGCATGACCGGATCGCGGATAAGAAGAAGCGGATTTGAAAAACTAGGCATGACCCATTTACGGAGCACGCCTTCAAGCAAGAGGAGCCAGAGATAAAGCCAGATCAGCTGGCGAACACGGTGCTTTGCTTTTTCCTCGGGACTTTCGATCATTGGCAGGTCAAGGCGCGTACCGCAGCAACAAGAGTTTCACCGTAGGCGCTCCAGGTAAACTGACTGGCGCGTGTCCTGGCTGCAATACCCATGCCATCGAGGAGCGATCGATTCGACGCGCACCACCCTATTTTCTCGGCAATCGCTTCCGGTGAGCGAATGGGGACCAAAAATCCAGTCTCGCCGTCAACAACCACGTCGTCGGCGCCGGCGTTTCTTGTTGCGATGACGGGCAGTCTGCAAGCCATCGCTTCCTGCTGGACCAGAGCCCGGCCCTCGACAATGGATGGCAAGACGAACACGTGGCAGCTTTGCATGAGACGCAGCACTTCGCCATGTGGCCGTGGCGGTTCGTAAACGAAGTCCGCAAAACGGTCGCGATACCAGCTTAATGGACGCAAAAGCGAACCCATCACCACGAGCTCGATTTGCTTTGAGTTCACGAGCTTCATTGCTCCGAAAAGATCAGCCAGACCCTTTCGTTGGGTCAGCGCGCCCGCGAAGAGCACTCTCAATCGGCCCGAACTCTTGCTGGCGTCATTTCTCAGATCGACATCTGGCGAGCCGAACGGAGCAATCAAACACTGCTTCTGCGCGCACGCTTCTGGCGGGAGCGATTCCAGGACAAATCTGCTTGGACAGACGACGAGTTCGGCAAGCTCGAGCTCCTGCGTTTTGCGCGAGAGTTTCTCGTCCGAATCCCGCGTCCCGCCTAACGTTGGTTCCCAATCAGGATAGCGCTCGGCTTCTTCTCGTAGTAAATGCTGGCTGGTCTTCCAATATGCAATTGGTAGATCGTAAATTCGTTTAAATCCACGCTCCCGCGCCGCGTGAAAAATTTCGAGGGCGCCGTCTTCGTAAGCGTAAACAGAATCGCACTTGTCGATCTTACGGAGCCGGTCAGCGACTTTTCGATCCAGTTCACGCAGAACGGCATCCGCGCTGAACCAGCCGGTTTCATGTTTAGACGTTACTCCGATCGCTCCCGCGAACAGCCGGACCACTTCACGCAACGGAACAACATGCGTGCGCGAGCGAATTGACCGCGGAAAAGAGCGACGCTGCAACATTTCGCGAAGCCTCGGCGGCAGCACGTGATTGATCAGCGAGTTGGAATTCCACCTCACTGTCGTCCAAAATTCA
>DASTJU010000263.1:0-13352 GCA_035716295.1 Chthoniobacterales bacterium
AGTGGCGCGCTCACTCATGGACGTCCCGATAGCGCAGGCATTCCGAAATCGTTCGCCGAGCTCACCATTTCTCTGCCGTTCAACGATGTCGATCTTGTCCGAAAAACTTTTGCCGAAAACAAAAACCAAATCGCCGGCGTCATCCTTGAGCCAATCCCCGCGAACGCCGGACTCTATTTTCCGAAGGAAAATTTTCTCTCGATCTTGCGCGATGAATGCGCCACACACGGCGCGCTTCTGATTTTCGATGAGGTTATGACCGGGTTCCGCGTTGCGCGTGGCGGCGCTCAGGAGATTTACGGAATCAAGCCCGACCTGACCGTACTTGGTAAAGTGATTGGCGGCGGCTTACCGGTCGGCGCATTTGGCGGCCGTGCCGAAATCATGGATCAACTTTCACCAGACGGGCCGGTTTATCAGGCAGGAACCCTTTCGGGAAATCCGCTGGCGATGGCGGCGGGACTGGCGCAGCTGCGCGAGCTCGAACGGATCGACGGCTGGGAACTTCTCGAAAAACTCGGCGCCCAATTCGAAGCGCTGACGCGCGCCGCGATCGCCGACACTAGAATCGACATCACCTTTCACAGAATCGGCTCGATGTTCTGTTTATTCTTCGCGCGCGGACCGATTGTCGATCTTGCAGGTGCGAAGCAGAGCGATTTGAAAATGTTCGCGAAATTTTTCCATGCGTGCTTGGAACGCGGCGTTTATTTTGCGCCGTCCCAGTTCGAAACCGGTTTCATTTCAACGGCCCACACGCCGAACGAGATCGATCGAACCGCGAACGTGGTTCGAGAAGCGCTTCGTTCGATATGACAGATTCAACAAACTCGCGGATTCGCGCCGTCTCGAAGTTCTTTTTTGAAGGCGACCGCAAGTTTTTCATCAAGGGCGCGACTTACGGTCCGTTCAAACCGGACGAAAAGGGGAACAGTTTCGGCCGGCCCGAACAAGTGGATGTCGATCTTCGCAAGATGCGCGAGATCGGCTTGAACGTGCTGCGGGTTTATCATCCACCTCCGGAGTGGTTCCTGGAAAAATGTTTGGCGTCCGGAATGCGTGTTTTGATCACGTTGCCGTGGGAAAAGCACATCGAATTTTTGCGCGATAAAAAAATTCGCACCGAAATAGTGCGGAGGGTGCGCAGCACAGTGCGCAGATACGTCGGTAACCCGGCAGTGCTCGGTTATCTGGTGGGCAATGAGATCGCGAGTACGATGGCGCGCTGGCTCGGCGTGCAGCGGGTGATTGAATTTGTTGAGCATCTTGTTCGGATCGGGCGCGCAGTCGACCCCGATGTCCTCTATTCCTATGCAACGTTTCCGCCGACCGAATATCTACTTCCGCAGAACGTCGATTTTTTCTGCTTCAACGTTTATCTCCACAACCAGCGCGATTTCGAACGCTACCTTTTGCGCCTGCAAAATCTCACCGGCGAACGCCCGCTCATTCTGGGCGAGTTCGGTATGGACACGATCCGCAATTCGCAGGAGGAGCAGGCGGAAATGCTCGGCTGGCACATCGAGAGCGTGGCCAAATGCGGACTCGCGGGGACAATTCTGTTTTCTTGGACGGACGAATGGTTTACCGGCGGCAACGACGTAACGGACTGGGCCTTCGGAATCGTTACCCGGGAGCGCGAGCCAAAAAAAGCTTTCCATGCGCTGCGCGATAAATTCGGTCAGGACAATTCGACTCTGCCGCATCGCGCGTTGTCGGAGGCGCCATTTATTTCAGTGATTGTTTGTTCCTACAACGGGGCGCGGACACTGGCCGATTGTCTCGATTCGTTAGGCAAACTCAATTATCCGAATTACGAAGTGATCCTGGTTGACGACGGATCGACTGATAACACGGCGCAGGTCGCGGCGCAGTTTCCCAACGTCCGTTATATTCATCAGAGCAATCACGGTTTGAGTCACGCGCGCAACACCGGCGCGGCCGCGGCCAAAGGCGAAGTGTTCGCCTACACCGACTCGGACTGCATGGCCGATCCCGATTGGCTCTATTATTTAGTGGGGACGCTCTTGAGCGGCGATTACGCCGGAATCGGCGGGCCGAACGTGAGTCCGCCGGCGCAAAACGCGATCCAGGCGTGCGTGGCGGCCGCGCCCGGTGGACCGAGTCACGTTTTGCTGACCGATACCGTGGCCGAGCACATTCCCGGCTGTAACATGGCGTTTTACCGCTGGGCGTTCGAACAAGTTGGCGGTTTCGATCCCGAATATCATAAAGCGGGCGACGATGTCGATTTTTGCTGGCGCCTACAGCAAGCGGGCTTCGTCATCGCCTTTAGTCCCACAGCGATTGTCTGGCATCATCGGCGTTTCACTCTTCGCGCGTTTTTGAAGCAACAGGAAGGCTACGGCGAAGCCGAATCGCTCCTCCGATTCAAGCATTTGATTTTCTTCGGTCCGACCGGGACTGCGAAATGGCGCGGTCAAATTTACGGTGCGCCGCGGTTCAGTTGGTTTATTGATCGCCCGGTTATTTATCATGGCGTTTTCGGCGAAGGATTTTTCCAATCGATGTACGCGACGCCGCAATCGGATTTGGCCGCTTACCTCAGCAGCATCGAATGGTTCGCGCTCACGCTTTTCCTGTTTGGTCTTGGAATTTTTCTGCCGGCGCTGCGCATCGTTCCCTACTTAATGTTTGGCGGCACGCTGACGGTGGCACTTTCCTACATGGTCCGGGCGCGGATAGAACCAAAATTCGACACTGTTCCGGCGCGCTTGCTCGTGATGTGTCTGGCCTTTCTACAACCGCTCGTGCGCGGATTTTCGCGCTACTTCACCTGGCTTCATTTCAAGCGGACCCCGAGCAGCGTTATTCGAGCCCACGAACATTTGCCCGCGGAGGCGAAAGGGGGGCGCCGCCTGCGTCGGCGAATTTTTTGGAGCGAAGAAGGACGAGATCGACATCATCTACTCGGCGCGATTTTCCAATTGCTCGAAGAAGAAGGCTGGCGCTATTCGGTCGATACCGGCTGGAACGAATGGGACATCCAGATCTACGGAAACTTTTGGTGGAGCATTGTCCTGCAAACCGTGACGGAAGATCACACCGGCGCGAAACGATTGACCCGTGTCCGGCTGCGCAACAAGCTCGTCACCACAACGGTGATCATCGGTCTGGTCGCGCTGAGCGTGGTCATTTACCGGCAGCTTCACGCATCCCATCTCGATCTTTGGTCGATCATTCCGTATTCCATCTTTCTTGTTTTCCTGGCCTCTCGCGCGCGCGCTTTGAAATCGCGAGTGGCGGAACTTGTCGATCTTGCTGCGCATCGCGCCGGATTGCAGCGAATCAGTGGTCGTGGCGTTGTTACGCCGCCGGTATTGCCGGTCCCGGCGGTTGAAGCAATGCACGCGGACTCGGCCCAGACATGAAACACGCCCCGATCATTCGACTCGCTCTCGCGCTGGTGCTGGAACTGATCTTTTTTGCCGGGCTCAATCTCTTCGATGATTGGACGCTTGAATCGATGCCGACAAAGTTTGTCGCCTCCGCATTTCTCGGCGGCGTCGCTTATCTGGCCGCAGTTTCCAATTTCAAGATCGATATCTCGCTGCGAAGACAAGCGATCTTGTTTTGGGGCGTCGCGATAATCTTGCGATTGATCGCGCTCCCGCTTGCACCTGGAGACGATCTCGTCCGCTCCCAATGGGACGGCAAGATTCAAAACGCCGGATTTAATCCTTACTCGCTCGCGCCGGTCGATTCTCAATTAGACCAATTGCGGCACGATTTTCCTCGGGCGGCAAAAATTAACCATCCGGAACTTCGCACCGTTGATCCGCCGGGCGCGGAGCTGCTTTTCAGAGCCCTCAGTGCCATCACAGATCAACCGCTCTTCTATAAGATCTTTTTCGCCATTGCCGATCTCGCGGTAGCGGCGTTGCTCCTGCGATTGATTGGCGGGGAGGATCGCTATCGCGGCGCGGCGTGGTACGCATGGAATCCGCTGGTGGCTTATAGTTTTGCCGGCGCGGCGCATTTCGACAGTCTCATGATTCTGTCGATGGTTGGTGGAATTCTCGCGCTGGTCAGATCGACAACTCAAACTGAATCTGAAGCGAAGTGGTTGTGGGCAGTTTTGGCCGCGTTTTTTTTCGGGATTGCTGTCTCGCTCAATCTCGTCGCGGCATCGCTCCTCTTGCTGTGCGTGTTTGCGTTACGCTGGCGCGCAATTGTTCTGGCCCTGACCGCGCTTATTCCGGTGCTCCTTAGTTTTGCCTTCGGCTTCCCCAAAGTTCGAATCTGGGAATCGTTAGGCCAATACACCCAGCTCTCGCGGCTCAACGATCTCTTTTGGTGGTTGATTGAAGAAACGCTCTGGCCAAACCCGCACCAGCGAAGTTTTCATTACTATCCGATCCTGATCGTCTGCGTGATTGCGGTATCGTTCCTGTTCGTTCGCAATTGGAAACGCGGAATGCTCTGGGCGCTCGGTGTCGTGCTCGTGCTCTGCCCGATTTTGCATCCGTGGTATTGCGTTTGGATTTTGCCGCTGGCGGCGTGGCGAGGCGCTTACGCCTGGAATGTTCTCTCGGTCACACTTTTCTCTTACTACTTGTTTTGGGACGAACGCCTCTTTGGTCTTCCATGGCACGCTGAGCCATGGCTGCGTGGGCTCATCATCGCGCCGGTCCTGGCCGCGTTAGTCATGCTTGGCGCGCAAAAGAAAACGACGGTCGCAGAGACTTAGCGGCCTCTTCAAAATCATTCGGTAGCGTTGCTTCGAATTTTTTCCATTCGTTCGTGCGCGGATGTTGAAAACCCAATTTCCAAGCGTGCAACATTTGTCGCTGGAAAGTTCTGACGTGCTTCTTGCCGTAAATTTTGTCGCCCAGAACTGGATGGCGAAGATGCTGAAGATGAACCCGCACTTGATGCGTCCGTCCACTGTGCAATTTGCATTCGACCAAGCTCATCTCATCCGACGAGCTTAGGACACGATATTCCGTCTTCGCCGCGCGGCCGCGCCTCGACCCGGTCGACATCCGTTGTCGATCTACTGGATGACGTCCGATGCTTTCTTCAATCGTTCCTGCATTTTTGCGCATCCTTCCAGCAACCAGAGTCAGATAAATCTTTTCCACGCTGCGCTGCTCGAATTGTTCGGATAATCCGCGGTGCGCTTCATCGGTTTTTGCCACGACCAGGCAGCCGCTCGTCTCTTTATCAAGTCGATGCACAATTCCCGGCCTTTCTTTCCCGCCGATTCCGGAAAGCGTGGGAAAGTGGTGCAATAACGCATTGACCAATGTGTGCTCGCGGTGACCTGCGCCGGGATGAACGACCAATCCCGCCGGCTTGTTGATTACGATCAGGTCTTCATCTTCATAAAGAACGTCGAGCGGAATCGCTTCCGGTTGATTGTCGATCTTCTCCGGTACCGGCTCGCTCACTTCAATGCGGTCGCCGCTGCGCACGAGATCGCGAGGGCGGGCGGGGGAGCCATTGAGAGTAACGAATTCTTTCCGCACCAGTTGCTGAAGGCGCGATCGCGAATATTTCGGGAGCTCGCGCGCAAGAAATTGATCGAGCCGAAGCCGCGCCGCTTCTTTCGGCACGAGCAATTCGATGGTTGTCGTTTCTTTTGTCATGTCGGGCGAATTGCCCCTTCGCTCGCGACCGTAACGTTGCTCCGAAAATTGTCGATGTTACAGTCGATCCAATGGCGGCTGAATCGAGGACGTCGACACTGCAAACTTGTCCGGCATGCGGCGCTTCCTTGGACACAGGCGGCGCCGAGCCGCTTGCAAAAGTAGAGTGTCCCAATTGCGGCGAAAAAGTACGCGCCGAGCGCATGTTCGATCATTTCCTGATTGTCGAAACGGTCGGCGTTGGCGGAATGGGAACGGTTTACAAAGCGCGCGACACGTTGCTCGATCGATTCGTGGCCTTGAAACTTCTGCGCAAGGATCTCGAGGGCGGTGTCGACGAGACCGCCCTCCGACAGGAGGCGCGCATGGCCGCATCGGTTAATCATCCCAACATCGTCCAGGTTTTTTCGTCCGGGACCGATCACGGCCAATTCTATCTGGTAATGGAATTGGTCGAACACGGAAGCCTCGACGATTTGATCGAGCAGCAAACCCGTTTGCCGGAGGAACAAGTATTGGAGGCCGGTATTCAAACCGCCAAAGGCCTGCGCGCGGCCTATGGCAAAGGTTTGATTCACCGCGATGTAAAGCCGGCCAACATTCTTTTTGCCGATGAACACATGGCTAAGATTGGCGATTTCGGTTTGGCCGGCATCACGGCCGAAGCGCGCGGAGAAATTTGGGGCACTCCCTACTACGTCGCGCCGGAACGGCTCAACTATCAGCCCGAAGATTTTCGGAGCGACATCTACAGCCTCGGCGCGACCCTGTTTCACGCGCTCGCGGGCAAGGCGCCGATCGAGGGCGAAACGAATTCGGCGACCGAGTTGCGCACGCTAAAACAACAGCCATTTCTGCTTTCAGTGGTTGCGCCCGAAGTTTCCCCTGAGACCGCGCGGGTTTTGCAACGAATGATTGCCCCTGAACCGGCGCAACGCTTCTTGTCTTACGACGAGCTCGTGACCGAACTCGAGCGCGCTTACAAGAAATTGACCGGCCGCGACGTGATCGATGTTGCTACCGCCAAGCGAAAAACGCGACGGATCATAACCGCGGCCGCAGCGGTTTTGTTAGTGGTTGCACTTGGTGTTTTCGTTTTTGTTCGCAAGACCCAGAAACAAATCGCGATTTTCTCCACCGCAATTCCGATCGCGGAACTTGAGAAACAAGCAGCCGAGGCGCGACACCAGCTCGTCCTCAATCACTACAATGTTGCCGGAACGGCTTTTTCCCGCATCGCCACCGAAGCACGAGAGCGTCAACCGCTTTATGATTGGTCGCGTTTGCAACAGGGACTGGCGGCCATGATCGGCCGTGACGATGCGCAGGCACGCGAAGCGTTTCAAGCAGTGGAAAAGGCGAGCACGAAAGGTTTCGCGAAGGAAGATGTCGATCTTGCAAACTTCTTTGTCGCGACTTCAAAAACACTTTTGGCGCCGGGCAATATTCAAACAGCCGAGGCTGCTAAAAATACGGCCTCATTTGAGGCCTTCGCGCTTTTTCCTTTTGCATTGAAAGACATCAGCCAGCTCGACGTGCCAGACTCCGTCCAGCTTCTTGATCAGTTTGTAAAATCGCAGCCGACTGGAAAATTCGCATGGATCACAGAGCTCAAACCGCTCGCGCAAAAGTACCTCGACGATTGTCGATTTTACCTAAGCTGGAAAAGCCAGCCAACAGCATCGAACAGCCCGAATGCCGCGGCTCTAAAAAAGCAGTTGAAGACACGGAGCGCGATTTCCGACGCGATCCTTGGAAAAGAAAAACCGGTCGCCGCCGCCGCCGCAACTGCATCAGAGCCATCGCAACCAGCGCGACAGCTAAGCCAGAAAGAATTGGGCGCCGCGGCGCAGAAAAAATCGCAATGGCTCGCCGATTGGAAAAGAAAACTGATCGACGATCTCAATCGCAAACAATTCTCGGGTGCGATTGTTGATACCACCGGCGCTGAATATACCGGCGTCGCCAGCGCGGATAACCAGACGGTGGCTTTGAAACTGGCCTATGGAATTGCCCGAGTTCCCTGGAGCAAGCTTCCACCGAAAGCGCAGCTGACCATTTCCACTTCATTTATTAAGGCGAATGCGCCGGACGCAGCGGATCGACAATGGCTTTGCGCGGTTTACGCCAATGCAACCGGTCAGGCGGACGCGTCCCGACAGTTGGCCGAAGCCGCTGCCCAATCAAAGCCCGAATATCGGGAACAAATCGGGCTGCTCTTTGGACAATAGGCCCGGCCGGAGCGCCTTCGTGGCGTATGTCTTGCTCGTTTAAACTCCATGCGCCGCTGGGTTTATCTGGGCTTCACGATCCTCGCTTTTGCCGTCCAAGCTGGGCAACTGCCGCTCACCGTGAGCGAGATCGGTTTGATGCTGCGTTCCGGCTATCCGAGCAAGACAGTGATGCAGGAATTATCGACCCGGCGTCTCGCCGACACAGTCGATGAAGCCAAAGAGAAAACGCTCGTCAAAGCCGGCGCGTCCGCGGAGTTGATCGCCGCTTTGAAGAGCGGAACCTATTCGCTTACGCCGGAAAAAACCGCGGCTGTCCAGCAGCAAATAGCGGCCGCGGAGCAACGTCGCTTCGAAGAAGCCGAAGCAGCTCGCAAATCCAACGAGGCTTATCTGGCGCGCGTCGTGCGTGAACGCAGCGCGAAGCCCACAAATCTGAACACGGGCGGCACTGACGCGATTCTGCAATTTCTCAAGGGCGACCTGATTCAATTGCATAACGGCGCGCTGGGTCGTGCTGACGAGACAGCGTTGGCAAATAAGAAATTGATCGCCTTTTATTTTTCGGCGGAATGGTGCGTCCCGTGTCGCAAATTCACACCACAACTCGTCGATTACTATAAGCGCGTTGCGCCGGAGCATCCGGAGTTCGAGGTCGTGTTTTACAGCTCAGACCGGTCTCTATTCGCGATGGAAAAGTACATGCGCGATCAAAACATGCCCTGGCCCGCGATCGATTTCTCGAAACTGAAGGAGAAGGAAGTGCTCAGGAAAAATGCCGGCGACGGCATTCCGTCTCTAGTTCTTGTCGATGCCAGTGGCAACGTGATCTCGAGCTCGCAGAACGTGGGTCCGCAAAAAGTCCTTACTGACCTGGATGCGATTTTTGCCGGAAAAGCGCCGGCCCGAGTCGCTGCGCAATAAAGCCAGTTGCCGATTACTTCTGAAGCTCGTCTATTTTGTCGAGCAAATGGCAACAAACTCGGGGGCGGAACGTATGGCGCGGCTCGGCATTCGCGATGTCGATCTTGAGGAGACCTTTGCACGATCAGGCGGACCGGGCGGCCAGAATGTAAATAAAGTCGCGACTGCGGTGACGCTGCGCCATCGGCCAAGCGGCATCAGGGTAACGGTCCAGGATTCGCGTTCGCAGGCGATGAACCGGAAGCTGGCGCGAGAACGTTTGCTCGACGCGATTGAAGCAGCGCGCCGCAAGCGTCGTGCCGCCGAAATCGCCGAGCGGGAAAGAGTCAGGCGGCGCAAATCGTCCCGGCCAGCTGCGCTCAAACGAAAAATTCTCGAGTCGAAACGAAAACGCGGCGAGTTGAAGAAGCAACGCGGCAAGATCGACACCTAGACCGGCCGCTCGAGGTGGCGCAATTCGCTCAATTAGTTACATCTGCCGAACCGGCTTGGGGCGAACTAATTATGAAACGACGTTTACACTATGAAAAAACTTCTTATTCCTTTGTTTTCGCTTCTGATTGCTGCGTTCCTGAGTTCCTGCGCTCACGACGAGCCAACAAGACAGACGACCACGACAACGACCCGTCAGACGACGGTGCAGCAGCCAACATCGGCGACACAGACCACGACGACGCGCTATTGATTGGAAGTTTTCTTCCCGCGACGAGAAAAGGGCACGCAACCGCGTGCCCTTATTTCTTTCAAGCTTTCTCCGGAGTCGGATCTTCGGCGGTCTGGGCTTCTTCTTCCGCCTGACTGACCACTGGCGCAATCGCCTGCAGTTTTTCGCCTTTGCGCAGATCCATTAATTTTACGCCCATCGTATTGCGCCCGGTCTCGCGGATTTCTTTTACCCTCGTTCGCACCATTTGGCCTTTTGTCGTAATCAGCATCATCTCGTCCGTTTCCCGCATGGTTAGCGCGCCAACGACGTCACCGGTCTTAGTGCCGGTTTTCATCGTGATGATGCCTTTGCCCCCCCGCTTTTGTTTGCGGTAATCATCGAACGGCGTGCGTTTGCCAATTCCGTTTTCGCCGGCCACCAGCAGCATCGCGTTTGGATCGACCAGCGCGATGCCGACCACCTGATCTTTCTTATCCGGGCGAATTCCCCAGACGCCGACCGTGTTCCGGCCCTGATCGCGCAATTGTTCCTCATGAAAGCGCAGACTCATTCCTTCCTTGGTAATGAGCACGACCTCGTTGTTTCCGTTGGTCAGCTTTGCGTCGATCAAACGATCGCCCTTTTCAATTTGGATGGCGATGATGCCGCCCTTTCGCACGTTTCGGTAATCGGAAAGATTCGATTTCTTGATGATGCCCGATTGCGTGGCGAACACGATGTGAAGGTTTTCGTCCCACGTTTGATCGACCGCCGCCGCGCCGGTGCCGGATTTTTTTGACTGAACGCGAATAGTCGCGGCGATTTTCTCGTCGGGTCGCAATTCAAGAATGTTAGCGATCGACCGGCCCTTGGTGGCGCGTCCCATCTCAGGAATGTGGTAAACTTTCTCGACGTAGGCGCGGCCCGACTCGGTGAAGAACATCAAGTAATCGTGCGTCGTGGCAGTGAAGAGATGCTGCACGAAATCGCCTTCTTCTTCTTCGGTCGCACCTTCGCGCGTCGACATTCCGATCACACCCTTGCCGCCGCGCCGTTGCGCGCGGAACGCGCTCACCGCCGTGCGTTTGATGAATCCACCGTGGGTGATGCTGATGATGCAGCCTTCGTTGGCGATGAGATCCTCCATGTTGATCTCGCCTTCGTCTTCGATGAAGTGCGTTAATCGGTCCGAACCGTGTTTGTCGCCGACTTCGCGGAGCTCTTTCTTGAGAATCGTGAAGACGCGCGCTTCTTTCGCGAGAATATCGCGCAGGTCTTTGATCGTACTGATGAGCTCCTTGTACTCACCGTCGATCTTGTCCCGCTCCAGGCCGGTCAGTTGATAAAGGCGAAGCTCGAGAATTTGACTGGCTTGATGCTCGCTAAATGCATAACGCCCATCCGTCAGGCGCGCTTCGTTGCGAATGAGAATGCCGATCTGCTCGACTTGTTTTCTGGTGAATTCGTAGGCGAGCAATTTCACGCGCGCTTCATCGCGATTGGCGGATCCGCGAATGATGCGAATGAAATCATCGAGGTTGGCCAGCGCGATGAGGTAACCTTCGAGTGTTTCGGCGCGTTCCTCCGCTTTGCGCAACTCGAAACGAGTGCGACGCAGAATAACTTCGCGACGATGATCGATGTAGGCCTGGTTTGCTTCTTTAAGCGGGAGCAGCTTGGGCCGGCCGTGATCGATCGCCAGCATGTTGACCGCGAACGAGCTTTCCATCGCGGTGTGCTTGTAAAGATTGTTGATGACGATTTTCGGATTCGCGTCGCGCTTTAGCTCGATCACGACGCGCGTGTTCTCGTCCGATTCATCGCGCACGGCCGTGATTTCACTCAGAACTTTTTCGTTCACAAGATCGGCGATGCGCTCGACCAATGTGGCGCGGTTCACGTTGAACGGAATCTCGGTAATGACGATCTGTTCCTTGCCGCCTTTGATCTCTTCGACGCCGGCCTTGCCGCGCACTTTCATGCTGCCGCGGCCGGTCTCGAGATATTGTTTCACACCGCTGCTGCCGCAGATGTCGCAACCGGTCGGAAAGTCTGGTCCCTTCACGAACTGCATCAATTCTGCCGGAGTGATTTCCGGGTTGTCGACCTGCGCGCAAATGCCGGCGATCACTTCCCTTAGGTTGTGCGGCGGCATGTTTGTGGCCATGCCGACGGCGATGCCGGTGCCGCCGTTGACGAGCAGATTTGGAAATGCGGATGGGAAAACGGTGGGCTCGGTCCGCGTCTCGTCGTAGTTCGGGACGAAGTCGACCGTGTCCTTGTCCATGTCGACCATGAGCGCGGCGCCGAGATGGGTCATGCGCGCTTCCGTATAACGCATGGCTGCGGGGGGATCGCCTTCGACCGATCCGAAGTTGCCCTGACCGTTGATGAGCGTCTCGCGCATCGCCCACGGCTGCGCCATGTGCACGAGGGTGGGGTAGATCACGGCTTCGCCGTGTGGGTGATAGTTACCACTCGTGTCACCGCAAATTTTCGCGCACTTCCGATGCTGTCGGCCCGGGAAAAGCGACAAATCGTGCATCGCGTAGAGAATCCTGCGTTGCGATGGCTTCAGTCCGTCGCGCGCGTCGGGCAACGCGCGCGAAATAATGACCGACATCGAGTAGTCGAGGAACGACCTCGACACTTCTTCTGCAACGTTTATCGGTTCTACTTTTTCGTTCGGGTTATACACAAAGAAGTTGCCGATCTAACAAGTTGCCGATCTTAGACGTCGAGGTTGCGCACGTTGAGCGCGTTGTCCTCGATGAATTGGCGGCGCGGCTCGACCACGTCGCCCATCAGAATCGTAAACATTTTGTCGGCATCGACCGCGTTGTCGTCATTCAAATCGACTTTGAGCAGTTTGCGTTTCTCGGGATTCATCGTGGTCTCGAACAATTCCTTGGCGTTCATTTCGCCGAGACCTTTGAAGCGTTTGATCTGCACGCCGCGCCGGCCGATCTCCAAAATCTTTTCGAGAATTTCGGGAATTGAGAACAACGGATGGGTGATCGCTTTTTCGCCTTCGCCTTCAATTAATTCGAAAATCGGTCGATCGCTTGCCGCATAGTGGTCGACCTTCAAACCTTTCCGCGCCAGTTCGGCGATGATTTTCTGGATCGCGGCCGATTCATGGAGCTCGACCAGCTTGGCCCGCCGACGGACACCGTTGGTTTTCGCGATCGGCACCTGAGCATCAGTCAGCGGCAATAGTTCCTGCTCCATCTGCGTATCGAACAAATTGAGATCGAGGTTCGCCTCGTGAAATTTCCGCACCGCTTTCTCGTCGTGGAAATAGTGGACGGTCTCGTCGTTACCCTCGCGCACCTTCACGAGATAAGTCGGTAGCTTGCCGGACTTGGAATTGCGTTCCTCCAAATACGCCTCGAAATCGCCGCCATGCCGGCGAACCACTTCGCTTAGCTTCGCCAATTTCTCGAGCGACTCGAGAATGTCCTTCAGCTGCGCCGCGGTGATCTCTTTGCTGTCAGCGAGATTCTTCAGCTTCACGTCTTCGGCGCCGAGCGAGATGAGGATCTTGTTCAACTGCACGTCGTCATCGACGTATTCCTCGCGCTTCTTGCGCTTGATCTGATAAAGCGGTGGCTGCGCGATGTAAATTTTGCCGGCCCGCACCAGCTCGTTCATCTGACGGAAGAAAAACGTCAACAACAGCGTTCGAATGTGCGATCCATCGACGTCGGCGTCCGTCATGATGATGATCTTTCCATAGCGCAGCTTTGACATATCGAAGCGGCCTTCCTCCTGTTTGCCGTTGCCGCCGCCATCTTCCTCGCGCGGTTTCCCAATGCCGGTCCCGATCGCCGTAATCATCGCCTGAATGTCGGTGTTCTTGAGGAATTGGTCGTCCCGCGCCTTCTCGACGTTGATCAGTTTTCCCCGGATCGGGAGGATCGCCTGTGTCATTCGGTC
>DASTJU010000264.1:0-6574 GCA_035716295.1 Chthoniobacterales bacterium
ACGTTACTCCGCAAGATGTGAAAAGCATCGGACCGGATGTCTTGCGGCACCGCATCATTGTCAGTTACGAGGCCGAGGCTGAAGCGGTCACGAGCGAGACAATTATCGAAAGGATCTTTGCCGGCCTTCCTGTTCCCTGACCTCCAATGAACGGTTTGCAGGAAAGAACCGCGGAGATTCTCAAGAAAATCCGCACGCTGGAAATTAAAACGAAGGGTCTGGTCGAGACTGTTTTCGCCGGCGATTACCACAGCGTCTTCAAAGGTCGCGGGATGAACTTTGAAGACGTGCGCGAGTACCAACCTGGTGACGAGATTCGTGCGATCGATTGGAACGTAACCGCGCGACTCGGGACCGCCTTCGTGAAAAAATTTACCGAAGAGCGCGAGCTAACGGTGATGTTGATTGTCGATGTTAGCGCGTCGGGAAATTTTGGGAGCACCACGCAATCGAAACGCGAACTGGCAGCGGAAGTGGCGTGTCTGCTCGCCTTCAGCGCGATCCGCAATAACGACAAGGTCGGGCTGATTCTTTTCACCGATCGAGTGGAACTTTTTATCCCGCCGAAGAAGGGCCGGTCGCACACGCTTCGCCTTATTCGCGAGATTCTTTTTTTCGAACCGGCCGGTGGCGGGACTGATGCCGCGCTGGCACTCGATTACTTGAACAAGATCGTGACCCGGCGCGCGGTTGTGTTTTTCATCTCCGATTTTCAAGCGCCCGATTTCTCGCACCCGCTCGCGGTTAGCGGTCGCCGGCATGATCTCATTGCGGTTCACATCCAGGACGAACGCGAGCAGGTGCTGCCGAATGTCGGAATCATTACCCTGGAAGACGCCGAGACCGGCGAACAAATTGAAATCAATACCGCGGACCGAGGGACACGGGCGCGCTTCAGCGATTTGGCGGATGAAAAAGCAAATCAGCTTTCGCGCACGCTTCGTCGCAACAATATCGACGCGATTACACTGCGCACGAGCGAAGATTATCTGCCGGCGCTGCGTTCGTTTTTCAAACAGCGCGAGCGCCGCGTCGTCAGGCGCTGACCGACAAATGTCGGCTTCCTTTATGTCGGTCTTTCTTGCTCAACAACAATTTCACGAGATCGCGCCGCCGATTGATTACTCGTTCGTCCCGCCCTGGGTAATTTTTCTGGCAAGCTTTGTTGGACTCTGTCTCGTCGGCTTGATCGTTTGGTTTTTCAAGCGAAAGCCCAAATCCGGGCAACCGCCAAAATTGCCGCGAGAAATTGCGCTCGCAGAACTCGACCTCATCGCAGGCGAAATCGAAACAACGAATCCGTATCTGTTTAGTATTCGCGTTTCCGACATCCTGCGCCGCTATGTTACCAATCAGTACGCGTTGCCGGTGACGCGGCAAACATCGGTCGAATTTCTCACTACGCTCGCAGAGTCGTCGCCGTTTTCGCCGAACGAGAGGTCTTTGCTCGAAGATTTTTTAAATCGGTGCGACCTGATCAAGTTCGCGCGCTATGAAGCGACATCGGCGGACAGCCAGCTTCTGCTCGAAGAGGCGACGGGTTTTGTGAAAGGAGAAGAACTTGCGCTTGCTTGATTGGTGGCCGGAAAATACTGCCCTGACGTTCGCGCGTCCGTGGCTCTTATTGCTGCTCCTGGCAATTCCGCTTCTCGCCTATTTGCGCGGCAAACGCGGACCGGGGGCGGCGCTTACCTTTTCATCGACATCGACGTTGCGCGAGATCGGCAAACAAAGTGCCGCGCGCGTTGGAAAACTTTTGCGCGCATTAATTTTTGCCGCGCTGGCAATCTTCGTGGTTGCGCTCGCGCGCCCACAGCTCGGCAAAAGCCTGACTCAAGTCGAAGCGAGCGGGATCGACATCATGCTCGTGCTCGATGTTTCCGGATCGATGCTGACCAAAGACTTTACGATCGGCGGAGACCGCGCGACCCGACTGGACGCAATTCGCGAGGTCACGCGCAAGTTTATCGAAGGCCGCCCGAACGACCGCATCGGAATCATCGCGTTCGCCGGCCGACCGTATGTCGTTAGTCCGATGACGCTGGATCACGATTGGCTCCTGCAAAATCTCGAACGTGTTCGGATCGGTCTCGTGGAAGACGGGACCGCGATTGGTTCGGCGATGGCGTCGGCGGCAAATCGTTTAAACGACAAGCATTCCAAAAGCCGCGTGATCGTTCTCCTGACTGACGGCGAAAATAACGCCGGCAAAATTTCTCCGAACACCGCAGCCGAGGCGGTCAAAGCATTAAAGATCCACTTCTATGCTATCGGCGCCGGAATTACCGGAATCGCGCCGGCGCCGATTTTTACGCAACGCGGGCCGATGACCGACGCGCTCGGCAATCTGCTTTATCAAAATCAACGCGTCGAATTCAACGAAGCCGGGTTGAGACAAGTCGCGCAAATCGCCGACGGCCAATTTTTCCGGGCGACTGATACCAAATCGCTCGAGCAGATTTACGGCGACATCGACAAGCTGGAGAAATCGACCGTGGCCGTGAAAAAGTATCAGGAATACCGCGACTTGTTTCCGCTTTGCATCATGAGCGGCTGCGGTCTGCTGGTGGCGCAGCTTCTGTTGTCGCAAACCATTTGGAAAAAATTGCCATGATGACCTTTGGCGCACCAATCTGGTTTTGGGCATTGCTGGTAATTCCGGTCGTCGCATTGTTGTTTGCGCGCGCCGAACAGCGCGGAGTTGCGAGACTTCGCGAATTCGTTTCCCCGCGATTGCTTCCGCAACTGGCCGCGACCGTAAATCGCGGCCGGCTCGTCTGGCGATTTGCTTTCCTCATGCTTGGACTTGCGTTCGCGATTGTCAGTCTTGCTCGACCGCAATGGGGCTACATTTATGAAGACGTAAAACGGAAAGGACTCGACCTCCTTTTCGCGGTGGATACGTCGCGGAGCATGCTTTCAAACGACGTCCAGCCAAACCGGCTCGAGCGCGTCAAACTCGCGGCCCAGGATTTGGTTAATCAGCTGCAAGGCGATCGCGTTGGACTGATCGCATTTGCGGGTCGCGCATTTTTGCAGGCCCCGTTAACCATCGATTACGAAGCGGCGGTCGAATCGATCAACGATCTCGACACCAAAACGATTCCTGAAGGCGGCACGAATATTTCGGAAGCGATCAACCTCGCTCTAAACACGTTTGGAAAAAGCGCCGCCGGAAACCGTGCGCTGATCGTTTTCACGGACGGCGAAGAGTTGAGCGGGGACGCCGCGAAGGTGGCGAAAGCCGCAGCCGATGCCGGCGTGCGGATTTTCACGGTCGGCGTGGGCACGCCGCAAGGCTCGCTCATTCCGGTTACAAGCGACGATGGCGGTACCGCCTTTGTGAAAGATTCCTCCGGACAAGTGGTGAAATCGAAGCTCGACGAAAAACGGCTGCGCGAAATCGCTCAAGCCACCGGCGGATTCTATCTCCATCTCGAGGACGGACCGCGGACGATGTCCCAACTTTACTCGCAAGGATTGGCCAACATGAAAGCGGCCGAAATCGATGCGCGCTTGGGGCGGAGACCGATTGAGCGGTATGAGTGGCCGCTGGGCGCAGCGATGCTTGCGCTCACGATGTCGATCTTGATCCGCGAACGCAAACGAGTCCGCGTTCGCGCGCGTGTGCCGCGGTGGTCAAAGATCGCAGTGCCTGCGACCGCATTGATTTTGATTTTCGCGCGGCCAGCGTTTGGAACTGCAACCGGTTTGAATCTTTATCGCGAAGGCAAATACAACGACGCCTACAAAAGCTTCCAAGAAGATCTGCAATCGCATCCCGATTCATCGCAAAAAGAGAAGATCGAATTCGATGCCGGGGCGGCGGCTTTCAAAATGGGCGATTACAACAAGGCGTTGCAATCGTTTAGCAACGCTCTCCTTTCGGCTGACAAAGGACTCCAGGAGAACAGCCATTTTAATCTCGGCCGGACGCTCGAAGACCGCGCCGACATGGACCAAACGAACGAGACCACGTTGAAAGACCTAACTGATGCAGCGGCGCACTACGAATCGACTTTGCGACTGAATCCGAAAAATGAACCGGCCAAAGCGAACTTGGAGGAGGTCAAAAAGAAGATCGAGCGGTTGAAACAACATCCGAAACAAAAACCAACTCCAACGCCGCCGCCACAACAGCAAAATAAGAAAGACAAAAATCAGCAGCAAAACGGCGGCGAGCAAAACCAGGACCAACAACAATCTCAGTCGCAGACCGGTTCCGGCAAAGATCAAAACCAGCAGCAACAACAGCAGAACCAGCAGGCGCAATCGCAAAACCAATCAGGAAGCAGCCAGAACAAGGATTCTCAGGACAAATCGAATCAGGCCCAGGCAAAAAACGAGCCCCAAAAAAATCAGCAACCTCAGTCAGGCGAAACTCCATCGCCATCACCTGGCAAACAGCAAGAGAACAAACCTTCGCCTTCACCCGGAAAAGGAGAAAACAAAAATGCGGGCGCCACGCCGAGTCCGTCCGCCGGCAAACAAGATCGACAATCAGGGCGCGACCAGGAAAAACCGGAAGAATCACCAAGTCCGAGTGGAGGTGACGATCAAATGCCATCGCCCTCTCCCGGTGAAGGCGAAGGCGAGGGAGAAAACGCAACTCCGTCTGCGACGCCGAGCTCTTCACCGCAAAAAAAATTGGCCGGTGAAATCAAGGGAGCCAATGGCGACCAAGAGCCGCAGAACCCGCAGAATGCCGCGCAATTAGCCGACGCCGAAGCGAAAAAAGAGGGACAGATGAGTGAGAAACAGGCTGAGCTTCTTTTGAAGTCAATGAAGGACGAAGAACAGCGAGTTCAGCTTGATGAACGCAAGGTCCGACGCCATGTCTATAATGATTGGTAACCTCGAGTTTGATCCGCCTTCGCCGAGGCTACGGCGGACAAGGGGCCAGGAGAAGATGTCGATCTACGCACGAACATTCAGAATTAGCTTTGCGCTGCTCATTTTGATTATGACGGCCAGCGGCGCGTCGGCGGCAGCTCCGAGCGTGACCGCGGTGCTGAGCGATTCGCAGCCTGCCGTCGGACAGATGGTGCAGTTGGAAATCAAAGTAAACGGCGCAAATAGCGCGAATGTTCCGGAAACAATTTCGATCGACGGTCTTGAAATTCATCAGACCGGAACGTCGCGGCAATTCGAGATGCACAATTTCGATGTCACCAGCAGCGTCACTTACAGTTACACCATCCTGCCCTTGAAGGCCGGGAATTTTAAAATTCCGCCGCAGACGGTTCGTGTTGGCAACGACACGCTGCGCACGCCCGAATTGATGTTGAATGTGGCGCAGGGGCCGAACAGTTCCGGCAACTCTGCCGGCTCGACCCAAAGCGGGCAAAGCACCGTTGGGAGCAAAATGGCTTTCGCGGAATTGGTTGTCGCTAAAAAGGACGCCTATGTGGGCGAGATGGTGCCGGCTGTAATCCGACTCGGATTCGATCAACGCGCGCGTGGCCGGCTTCAGGAAGGACCCGAACTTTCCGGTCAGGGTTTCACCACCCAAAAGTTACAGCAGCCCCGCGAAAATTTGGAAACGATCGGCGGCAGAACTTATCACGTTTACACCTTCAAGACCGCGATCGCCGCCGCACGCCCCGGAAAATTTGAAATCGGACCGGTCACGGCCAAGGCGGCCGTTGTTTTACCGCGACGGCCAAGCACAACACCGCGAACACGTCCGAAGTCGCCATTCGACCTGTTTAGTTTAGATGATCCGCTCTCCGATCCGTTTTTCAGCGACCCGTTCGGCAGCATGGGCGAACGGGCCGAGTTGCCGATTAGAAGCGAAGCCACCACCCTCAATGTGAAACCGCTTCCGCCGAATGCGCCGCCGAATTTCTCCGGAGCAATCGGAACGTTTACAATGACGGCGGACGCGAAACCGAAGACTGTGCAAGTGGGCGACCCGATCACAGTAACATCGACAATCAGCGGTCGCGGAAATTTTGACCGGATGAATGGGCCCGCACTCGAGGACGAACGGGGTTGGCACAAATATCCGCCCTCCTCGAAATTTAAACAGGACGACGACGTCGGTATCAGCGGCGAGAAAACGTTTGAGATGGTGATCGCGCCTAATGAAAAAAAACCGGCGGTACCGCCGCTGGTCTTCGCCTACTTCGATCCGGTAAAAGAAAATTACGTCACGCTGCGAAGCAATTCAGTACCGATCCAAGTCGAAGGCAGCGCGGCGCCGGCCGCGAGCGCCGCAACAGCTCCCTTGCCTGCAGCAACGGCTGCGACACCGGCAGCAACTGTTGCCGTTACCCCGGCGCCAACAGCGAAGCCGCAGGACATTTTATATCAGATGACGGATCTCGGGCGCGTCCGATCCTTTACACCAGTTTATTTGCGTCCGAGTTTCTGGATCGCGCAGCTTGCTCCTTTGATTCTGTTGTTGGGATTCATCGGTTGGAAAATTCGGCAAACTAAGATCGGCAATCGCGACGCCCAGCGGATGACAGCGTTGCAACAGGAATCAACTGAGCTCTTGCGAAAACTACGGCGCAGCGAGTTGTCACCCCAGGAATACTTTTCAAATGCGTCCAGGGTCGTCCGCGTGAAA
>DASTJU010000265.1:0-2942 GCA_035716295.1 Chthoniobacterales bacterium
CACAAGGCGCTCGGACTTTATGCGATGTGGGCTTTGCGCAATGAAGTCGCGCGGATCGGGGCGGTTGATCTTTTACCGACGGAGAAAAAGCTCCAATTGCGGCTGGAAGATTTGCTCGGATTTCGTCGCAATCCGATTTCAAGAACTCCGCTGATCACAAACTTCGACGCGAAGCCGCTCGATGGGCATCCGACGCCGGCGACACCATTCGTGCGACTTTCCACTGGCGCTTCCGGTGTCGGCATCCCCGCGTCGTTCGGATTAGCGTGGGCGGCGGCGGACGTTTACGGGGAAGACGCACCACGCGTACATATTATAGAGGGCGAAGGCGGATTGACGCCCGGGCGCGTGGCGGAGGCACTGGCCGCAGCAGGAACAGCCTCGCTCGATAACATTATTCTGCACATCGATTGGAATCAGGCTTCGATCGATTCGAATCGTGTCTGTCGTGAATTCGAAACACCAGGCGAGTATGTGCAATGGACCCCGGTCGAGCTCGCTTATCTGCACGATTGGAATGTAATTTACGTCCCGGATGGGTTCGATTGGCAGGAAATCACCGCTGCGCAACGACTGGCGCTCGATCTTCACACCGGCCAACCGACCGCGATCGTTTATCGGACGGTAAAAGGCTGGCAGTACGGAATTGCGGGTAAAGCATCGCACGGCGCGGGTCACGCGCTCTGTTCGAAAGAATTTTTCACGGCGCTCGCGCCATTGTTGCCAAAAGAACCGTTACAGTTGCCATGCTGCAATGGCGCGACGCAGCGCTGCCACGCCGGAGCGGACACACCCATAATCGAACATTGCTATTGGGAAACGCTCAGGACGATTCGGCACGAACTGGAAGCGCGTTGGCCGGTCGTCGATGCGCTGGCGGCGCAACTCCGCGCGGCGCAAAATCGGCTCAACACCCGCGGCCGAAAACCGCGGACTGACGCACCGCGGATCGAAGTTGCATACGAAACTGCGACCAAAGTTAGCGAGAAAACGCCCGCCGAACTTACGGTCAAGCCCGGCGCCAAAGCGACGTTGCGCGACGAACTCGGGCGCGTCCTTAATTATTACAACCGCAAGACCGGCGGCGCATTCGTTGTCGCAGCCGCCGATTTGCTGGGATCGACCAGCATTAACAAAGCAGCCGAAGGATTTCCGAGCGGTTATTACAACTACCAGACGAATCCCGGCTCGCGCCAACTTGCCATCGGCGGAATTTGCGAAGACGCCATGATGTCGATGTTGTCCGGGATCTCGTCGTTCGGGAAACACATCGGCGCGGGTTCGTCGTATGGCGCGTTCAGCGCGCCGCTCGGACACATCGCCGCGCGGCTTCATGCCATCGGCAATCAAGCGCGGGTGATGATGGAAGGCGGAAAGTTCCGGCCATTCTTCCTCGTGTGTGCGCATGCCGGACTCAAAACCGGTGAAGATGGCCCAACCCACGCCGATCCGCAGTCGCTGCAATTATTGCAGGACAATTTTCCGCTCGGAACAATGATCACGTTGACGCCGTGGGACCCGCAGGAGATTTGGTTCCTGGTTTCGGCGGCGCTGGCAAAACGGCCGGCGATCATCGCGCCGTTCGTGACGCGCCCGCCGGAAATCGTCGTTGATCGAGCAGCGCTCGGTCTCGCGCCAGCGGCTTTGGCAGCACAAGGCGTTTACTGTTTGCGCAAGGCGCGGGGACATTCGCATGGCACGGTTGTGTTGCAGGGTACCGGAGTAACGAACGCGTTTGTGCAACAAGCGTTGCCGTTGATCGATCGAGACAAGATCGACATCAACATTTACGTGGTCACGTCGACGGAACTCTTTGACATGCTGCCCGAAACGGAGCGTGAACGAATTTTCCCGTCGGCGCATCAACACCAGTCGATGGCAATCACCGATTTCACCTTCGCAACGATGATGCGGTGGGTGCGGTCCGATTACGGCCGCGCGCATTCACTCCATCCGTTTCGCCAAGGTCACTTTCTTGGAAGCGGAACCGGCGCAAGCGTGATGGCGGAAGCAGGATTGGACGGCGTCAGCCAGTTCAAAGCGATCCGCGCGTTCGTGCAAGGTCGATGAAAGGGGAATTGATCGCTTCGGCAGCGGCAAGGGAGTTCAAACCAGATCAGTCGAGCGAGGCTTCGCTCACGTCCGAAGACCCGATTGCACTCTTCCAGACTTGGTTTCAGGAAGCGATTGATTCCGGAGCGGAGCAACCGCGGGCCATGAACGTCAGCACGCTCGACGTTGACGGTTCACCGGACGCGCGAATGATGTTGCTCAAAGGCGTGGACGAGCGCGGGTTTGTTTTCTACACGAACATGCAAAGTCCGAAAGCGCGGGCCTTGCTGCGCGATCCGCGCGTCGCGCTCTGTTTCTATTGGTCCAAGATCGACAAACAGGTGCGCGTTCGCGGTAAAGTAGAACTCGTGACCGACGATGAAGCCAACGCGTATTTCGCGACCCGACCGCGGCTGAGTCAGATCAGCGCGTGGGCCTCAAAACAATCGCAAACGATGCGCGGCTACTTTGAATTCGAAGCGGAAGTGGCTAAAGCGGCGTTTCGCTTCGGAATCGGCGAAGTACCACGCCCAACGTTTTGGTCGGGATTTCGTGTGGTCCCGGGTCGGATCGAATTTTGGAAACAGATGCCGTTTCGACGCCATCAACGCGTCGTCTACCAACGCGCGCCGGACGGTTGGCGACGGCAGTGGCTTTACCCGTGATGAAAACAAGTATTCCACTGATCATTAACGGCAAAGCGGTCATACCTCCGAAGAGCTTTGATGTGATCAATCCGGCCACCGGCGAACCGTTTGCGTCAGTCGCGGCGGGCGATGTCTCACATCTCGATGCTGCCGTGGCTGCAGCGAGAGAAGCGTTTCCGTCGTGGAGCAATACCGCCGATGGCAAACGGCAGTCTCTCCTGCACGCAATTGCCGATGCGCTGG
>DASTJU010000266.1:0-3401 GCA_035716295.1 Chthoniobacterales bacterium
GTCAGCCCGGCGTCGTTGTCGATCTTGTCTACGCCGCCTGAAACGGTAACTTGGTCGGAATGCACAATGAGCTTTCGACCAAGGAGGGTTGGCGAGTCGATCGCACATCGCCGAGCCTGCCGGAATCGCATCGCACGATTCTGATCGCGCCGGGCGCAGGGTTTTGGCGAAAGCTGCTCGCGTTTTCCGGTCCGGGTTATCTGGTCGCGGTCGGTTACATGGATCCGGGCAACTGGGCGACCGATCTGGCCGGCGGATCGGGTTTCGGGTACACGCTGCTCAGCGTCATTCTGCTTTCGAATTTGATGGCGATCCTGCTGCAAGCGCTTTGCGCGCGGCTCGGCATCGCCACCCAACGCGACCTCGCGCAGGCGTGCCACGATCATTACTCGCCGGCGGTTTCGTTTGCGCTCTGGATAATTTGCGAACTGGCGATCTGCGCCTGCGACTTGGCCGAAGTCATCGGTTCGGCCATCGCCTTGAACTTGCTTTTTAATATTCCGCTCGTCATCGGTGTTTGCATCACGGCCCTCGATGTGTTGGCCGTGCTTTATTTGCAAAACAAAGGCTTCCGTTACATCGAAGCGCTCGTTGTTGTCCTGATCCTGACCATCGGCAGCTGCTTTCTCTTCGAGATTATTTTTTCGAAACCGGAGCTTCAGGCCGTTCTGGGCGGTTTTGCGCCGCACGCTGAAATCATCCGCAACCGCGACATGCTTTACATCGCCATTGGAATTCTGGGCGCGACGGTGATGCCGCATAATCTCTATCTCCATTCCTCGGTCGTGCAGACGCGCAACTATGAGCAATCCTCGGCCGGCAAATCGGAGGCGATCAAATTTGCAACGATCGACTCCAGCGTCGCGCTCATGTTCGCCTTGTTTATTAACGCGGCGATTCTCATCGTGGCCGCGGCGACCTTTCACAAACATGGCCAGCACGACGTCGCCGAGATTCAGGACGCCTACAAACTTCTTTCCCCAACGCTTGGCGTCCCGATCGCAAGCGCGCTTTTCGCCTTTGCCCTGCTTGCCTCCGGCCAAAACTCGACCCTGACCGGAACGCTGGCCGGCCAGATCGTGATGGAAGGTTTTCTCAACATTCGGTTGCGCCCGTGGTTGCGGCGGCTGATCACGCGACTCATTGCAATCATTCCGGCCGTGATCGTCGCCGCCCTTTTCGGGACCAGCGGCACAGCGAAGTTGCTCTTGTTGAGTCAGGTCATTCTCAGTCTGCAGCTTTCCTTTGCAGTCATTCCGCTAGTCCTGTTCACGAGCGATCGTCGGAAAATGGGTCAGTTCGTTTCGCCGCGCTGGCTGCAAGCATTGGCCTGGGCCACGACGGCGGTGATTGTTTTGCTGAACGGAAAATATTTGTGTGATTGGGTCGGGATCAGCGCGTGGATCGGACGCGCACTCTAAATATGTATCGAAAAATTCTTGTCGCTCTCGAAAACAGTCGTGCCGATCAAACGCTTCTCCCGCATATTGCCGAGCTCGCGGGTTTGCATCACTCAGAATTATTGCTCGTCCACGTCGCCGACGGTTACGTCGCCAGAAATTTCAACCAGCTCAACCTGGCCGAGTCGCAGGAGATGAAAGACGATCGCGCTTATTTGGAAAGTTCGGCCGAGACATTGCGGAAGCGCGGTTTGACCGTGGACACTTTTCTGGCGCTGGGCGATCCGGCGCAGGGAATCGTGAAAGCGGCGGAAGATCGGCAATGCGATTTGATCGCGATGACTGCACACGGTCATCGCCTTCTTGGCGATTTGCTCCACGGGAGCACGATCAACGAAGTGCGGCACATGGCGCAGGTGCCGGTGCTGCTCGTGCGCGCGGGCAAATAGCGTGAAAGTCCTCTTCCTCACCAACGAATATCCGCCGCACATTTACGGCGGCGCCGGTGTCCATGTTGATTATCTCTCGCGTGAGCTCGCGAAAACGATCGATGTCGATGTTCGCTGCTTCGGCGATCAAGATTTCAAAGAGGGCCGGCTCAAAGCCACGGGGTTCGATCTCGACACCAGCGGCTTCACTTGTCCGAAACCGTTGCAATCGGTCTTCGGCGCGCTTCACCGCTGCATCGATTTCAACACCACCAACATCGATGCCGACCTCGTGCATTGTCACACCTGGTACAGCCATTTCGGCGGTATCGTCGCGAAGCTGAATTACGGAATTCCGCTTGTGATCACGACGCACTCGCTCGAGCCGTTGCGGCCATGGAAGCGCGAACAACTCGCCGGCGGTTATGATTTCTCGCTATGGATCGAGAAGACCGCGCTTGAAATGGCGGATGCGATCATCGCCGTCTCCGCCGAAACCAAACAAGACATCGAGCGCCTGTTCGATGTCGATCCAAAGCGCGTCCACGTCATCCACAACGGCATCGATCCGGACGAATATCGACGCGTTGGCGCAACCGACGCGCTGATTCGTGACGGTGTCGATCCAAAAAAACCATACCTGCTTTTCGTTGGCCGGATCACGCGACAGAAAGGAATCGTCCATCTTGTTCGCGCGATTCCATTCATGGATCCCGATTTCCCGATCGTGCTTTGCGCGGGTGCGCCTGACACACCTGAGATTGCCGCAGAGATGAATGAAGCTCTCGCGGCTGCACAAAAGAAGCGCAGCAATATTTTTTGGATCGAGGAGATGCTCGATCGTCATGCGGTGATAGAGCTTTATTCGCACGCGGCGGTGTTTTGCTGTCCGTCGATCTACGAGCCGTTCGGAATCATCAATTTGGAAGCGATGGCCTGCGAAACCGCGGTCGTGGCCAGCGCGGTCGGTGGAATCAAGGAAGTGGTGGTCGATGGCGAGACCGGATTTCTGGTTCCGGTCGACTTCGTGGAAGGAACTTTCAAGCTGGCCAACTCGGAGAAATTTTCACGCGATCTCGCCGAACGAATCAATCAGCTGATGAAAGATCCGAAATTACGCGAGAAATTCGGCAAAGCCGGCCGGAAGCGCGCCGAAGAAATGTTTAGCTGGACGAAAATCGCGGAAAAAACCAAGGAGCTCTACCAATCTTTAACGAAACGCGCCTGACTCGCGATGCTTGAGGTAATTTATTATGTCGCCAGTAGCTTGGACGGCTATATCGCGACCGCGGACGGCGGCGTCGATTGGTTGAGTAGATTTCACGTTTCCGATGAGGATCACGGTGCCGGAAAGGTTCACGCATCGATTGATGCGCTCCTGCTAGGCAGTCGCACCTATGAGTTTGCTCTAAAACTCGGTCAATGGCCGTCGCCGGACAAACCGTCGTGGGTTTTCACGAAGCGGGATTTACGCGTTCTCCACCCGAGCATCACCCTCACATCACGCTCTCCGTCGGAGGTTCTCGATGATCTGAGCAAACGCGGATTTCGCAAAGCGTGGTTGATGGGCGTC
>DASTJU010000267.1:0-2635 GCA_035716295.1 Chthoniobacterales bacterium
AATTCCCTGGTAATCACTCGCTCGCTCGATCCCATGCCCGACAGTGTGGCCGAAGTTGAGCAAAGCGCGCTCACCTGTCCGATCAAGCTCGTCCTTCGAAACGATGCGCGCTTTGATTTCGACATTTCGGCGAACGAGCGATGTAAAATCGACAGTGTTAAGATCGACATCCTGCAGGGTGGAAAACATTTCAGCGTCGCCGATGATGGCGTGCTTGATGATCTCGGCGAAACCCTGACTCAACTCGCGCGCTGGCAGTGTTTTTAAAACTTCGACGTCGTCGATGACGAGCAGTGGTTGATGAAAGACACCGAGTAAGTTTTTTCCTGCGTTCGTGTTCACACCGGTCTTGCCCCCGATCGAACTGTCGACCCTCGCCAGGAGCGTGGTTGGAATTTGCACATGCGGGACGCCGCGCTGAAAAATTCCCGCAACGAACCCGGAGAGATCGCCGATCACTCCGCCGCCCAGTCCGATGACGAAGGATTGTCGATCCAAGCCCGCGCGCAGCATTTCTTCACAGACAGAGCCTGCTTGCTCGAGCGTCTTCGAATGCTCACCGGCTGGGACCGTGATTAGCGCCGATTCAAAACCCGCCGATGCCAAGCTCTTTTGAATTTTCCCGGCAAAAAGCGGAGCGACACTGGTGTCGGATATGATCGCGCACCGCGATGGCGTTAGTTTTTCTTTTATCGCGTCGCCAACGGTCTCCAACAAACCGGGACCAATCAGAACACGATAAGAATGCTGACCCATGCGAACCTCTGTCGAAGTCACGGCGAGACGGTATTGGCTTTTGGCATGGCGAAAAAGGAAAACCGTTCAGCGCGAAAGCATTCAGAGCCGGCTCGCGAAGGCTTTCGGAGTTGACAAGGCAGCCTTCCATCCTGTGTAACTAGATTATGCCCGACGACGCACCGCCTCCTCCGCCTCCAACTGATTCAGGACCGAAATCAACCGGGCTCCCTTCCAATATCGCGGCCGCGCTCGCCTGTATTCCGCTGATCGGCGGCATCGTGTTTTTCATCTTGGAAAAGCACGACCCGTTCGTGCGTTTTTACTCGATGCAATCGATCGTCTTTGGGCTGGCTTGGTTTTTGTTCAATGTCGTTTCCGCGATCGTGCACGCAATTTTTGGCGCAATTCCGGCAATCGGTGGGATCCTTGTGTTTTTCTGGGCCATCGTCGCCGCGATTGTTCACATCGGTTTCGTCGTTCTCTGGATCATTGCCACCGTCAAAGCGTTCACCGGTGTGCGTTGGGACATTCCCTATGTCGGCCCGGTCGCGCGGAAACAGGTCGGCGAAAGTTAAGCTTCGCCGAGCAGTTTCACCACGACTTCGGTCAGAATCAGTTCGTGATCGAGTTGTGTGGTGACCAGTTGCAGATTGGCGGCGAGACAGGCCTGCATTCCGGCGATCAGTTGCTCGGTCGAAAAACGATGCGCGTTTTGCGCGGCAATCCCGAGTGCGTAGGCGTTCACCGTCCCGTCTTTTTTGCGCGGTAAATGCGCAATTGCTTCAGCCGGGAGGCGGTTAATCGCGGAAATAAACGGAAACGGCGCGTGCGGCCGCGAGAGGCGATGCCGTTCCATCAAATCTTTTGCGAGAAGTAAATTTCGAACGGTCGGCAGGATTGCGACCAGTAATATTCCAATCGCGCTTTCGCCTTGATCGAGTAATCGCCGAACCAGTTCGAGCGCGAGTTCAAGGTCGCGCTCGGCCAGGGCGTTGCTCAAATCGAAGATGACCCCCGCGCGCGTGAGTGGCACGAGCTCGCGGACAAGATCGACCTTCACCGCCCGTTCTTTGCCAAGGAAGAGATCGATCTTTTCCAATTCATTCTCGATCTCGCGTGTGTCGCCACCCGTCAGCAGGACGAATAACTCGAGGGCATCGTCATCAAATTGAAGTTTCCGTTTCTTCGCGCGCGCCTGGACCATCTCGGTCGCTTCTTCTTCCCAACCACTGCGGCTCGAATCGAGTTTGTCGAAAATCTGGAGCTCGGCGCGTTTGGCGAGCGATTTGTAAAACGAGCGCCGCTTGTCGACATCGATCGCGCTGATCAGAAAAGTAATGTCCGATCCGAGACCGGCGTTAATCGTCTCGGTTAATTCTTCCAGCGCCGACTGGACTGCGGCCGAACGCGCTTTCTGGTCGTCGCCGAGGAAATTCGCGTTTTTCAACCAAACCAGTTTTTCCCCGCCAAAAAACGGGAGCGTTCGGAGCGCTTCGATTGTCGATCTTATCCTCGCGGCGGCCTGGTCGGCGTTGTCAGCGGCGCCGTCGATCGTATCCAAACCGAACTCGCCTGCGTCGGCCGGCTTTAATGTTTCGGCCAGTTCGACCGCGGTGTGTTTTACCTCGACGTCGTCCGAACCGACGACGGCGTAGATTTTCTCAGCGGCGGGTTTGGCTTTGGTTTTTGGCATCGGCCCCGACGCCAATCCTATTCATTGCTGGCTTGTTGCAAAGAAGTTCCGAAATCTTTGGAAGCGTACTCGCGAAATCTCTCCTCTAGCGTTGCAACGCTGGAGAATTTTCCGAAATAAAGCCGCGGGAGAGCCGTTTCGAGCGGTTGGTGCCGGGCGAGCGCGTCGAGCAAGCTCAAGAAGCTTGGCTTGTCGGTTGCGACC
>DASTJU010000268.1:0-5170 GCA_035716295.1 Chthoniobacterales bacterium
GTTCAGGATGACCGCACGGAGAACGGTTCGTATCGGATTCGTTGTTTTCGCATTTCTCGCAGCCGTTCTCAGCGCGGTTGCTCAGCTCCCGGAACTTCGTGATCTCGATCTGAGCGGGTGGGATTGCCTATCTAAATTAGAAGGGATCGCCAAAACACAGGACGGCAAGGAGCGCAACCAGCAGAAGAACCGAACGCCGATTGAGCTCACCGGCGTTAACACTCCATCGTTCGATACGACGGCGTTTCTCGCTCGCGTGGCGGATTACGATCGGCAAATAGAAAAGAAACACCGGCGCGAGCTGAGTCCGACGCAAAAGGAACAAGTGATCGCGTTGGAGAAACAAATCGTTTCGATCACCGGATGGTTGGTGCTGGCGTATCAGGGAATTCCGGAAACGACCAACTGCCGGAGTCAGGATTTCCTTGATTGGCATTTGGAATTATCACCTGAGTCAGCGGACCATCCGGCCCAGGTCGGCGACCCGACGCCGGTCATCTGCGAAATCACGCCGCGGACGCAGGCGTTGCTTTATCGCGGCGGTGTTCGAATTCAAAAGCTGGCGGCGTTTCTACGGCTGCCCGACAACAGCTTTGCCCCGACTGGGAACAAAGCGCACAAGATTCGCGTCACCGGTTACCTGATGTGGGACGACGAGCACAACAAGCCGGACAATGATGTGGGCACCTCGATTGGTTGGTTCAGCAAAGAAGGCTATCACCATCCATGGCGCGCAACCGGTTGGGAAATTCATCCGGTGTTGAAAATCGAAGATCTCGGGACGGAGTGATCGCGGCGTTGGCGGGAGCCAACTTTACGGCGGGAGGTGCCGAGCAGAAGCGAGTGCACTTAGGGAAGCCGGGCGGCGACATTGGGAATGGCGCCGCTGGACAGTCTCAGGCGGTTGGATTACGAGTGCGCTACCAGACAAACATGGACGCGACCAAACTCTACTTCCTTATTTTCGGTGCACTGACCATTGTCGGCGGCATTATCGGCTACGTGAAAGCCGGCAGTCTGCCATCGATCATCGCCGGTGCGATCACGGGTGTGTTGTTGCTCATCGCCGGCGCGCTGATGTCTTCACACCGGTTAATCGGCCTCGCGACTGCATTCTTCATTTCACTTTTACTCGCGGCGCAGTTTGTTCCGAAACTCATCCGCACCGGTAAAATGATGCCGGCCGGGCTGATGTCGATCTTGAGCGTGATCGGTCTGATCGTGGCGATTGTCGCGTGGTTGAAAAAATAATCGCGTGGCAAGACTTCGCCTGAGCACGTTGCGAAGACTGGTCGTCCTTTTGGCGGCCGGGATTTTCGCGGTGATCTTGTATCGCTGGATTTCTCAGGAGAGGTTGCAATACTTCGCGCCTCGGGAAGCTCCGACGCCAACTTCGCCAACACCGGAGCCGACAGCGACGCGTCCACCGCCGATCGTGGGCAAACTCGATACCGGCCGCTTGTTTAACGGCATCACACTTCATTCCAGTGTCGAAACTACACCTGGCGCAGACGCTTCGACCGAACGCGCCGATCCGGACAGTTATGTTCTCGATTTGAAATTAAATGCGCGTCTTCCGACGCCGAACCGAACGGTCGAGGAGCTGGCAAAAATAACGCCGCGATTGCCGGAGTTGTTACCCGGTTTGACGTCGATGGCTGGTCCGGAGGCGGTCTCTCCGCTTTTTGCCGAGCTCTACAACACGAAACTGAGAATGCTGCGCGAAAACCTTGTCCGGTTGGACTTGCTCCTCTCGCGTCATAATTTTTTCGATTGCCAGACTGTCTTGCAATTGCAGCACCCGCAGACCCACCGCAAAGCGCTCCTCGTTCAAGCCGACATGGATGTGGATGCAGACGGTTCAGATGGCGACCGGATGCCGATTGGTACGGGCGCGCCGACCAACTTCAAACCGTTCACCAGTTTCAAATGGGCAAAGAAAACGCCGGCGCCTAATCCCTATCTCGCCGGGACGGAAGAACGATTGAAACGGGCGGAAGATGAATCCGCCGCCAAGACCACCTCGCCCGACCGAAAACGCGATCTGCGGAACGCGATTACACAATTGCGCGCCGAGGTGGCCACGCTCAAGAAATTCAGCTTTCTCATCGGCGCGACCGATCCCTACATCGTCGTTCCGGGCGCGTTCACCCGCGGACCCGATGCTGTAAAAACCGGAGACTACGCGCTCGTGATTTACGGCGATGGAATTTATCCCGCGATCGTGGGTGACATCGGACCTAACGACAAAGTGGGCGAAGCATCGTTTCGGATCGCGAAACAGATCAATCCGCAGGCGACGGCTTATAACCGGCCGGTGAGCGATCTCAAAGTGACGTATTTGGTTTTTCCGGGAACAGCCGATCCACAGTTTGGTCCGCCCGATCTGGAAAAACTGCAGGCGACCTGTCAAAAACTGGTCGACGAAATAGGCGGCGCGACTACGCCGCTTCATCATTGGGAAAATATTATTCCACCGCCGCCCACTCCGACGCCTTCGCCGACTCCAACTATTTCGCCGTCGCCAACATCGACAGCTTCGGCTTCTGGTTCTCCGGCGGCATCACCCGCCGCGACGTTCGCGTTTCCGATCGCGAGCCCGACGCCAGGCCGGTAAATACGGGCCGAAGGCCTTTTACGTGGCTGCCCCGCATGGATTCGAACCATGAATAACGCCTCCAAAGGGCGCTGTGTTACCGTTACACCACAGGGCAAAGAAACAGCGAGCGTTTTGATCGCTGCGTTTAGCTGCCAACGGTAGCGCGCTCGATTGCGCGCGCAATTATTCGCCGACTGCCTTCGGCAATCGAATGGATCAGCTCGCGATCGACGAGGTATCCGGCAAGGCGCCGTCAACTTTGGCGTACTTCAGACTGTCCAGCACGCCCCGGACATGATCGACAATCTCAGCGGGCGCGAGTGGCTTTCGCAAAAATCCCGCGATTCCATCCTTCATCAAACGGTCGAGTCGATCTTGTCGGATAAATCCGGTGCATAGCACAACGGGTATTTCGGATCGAATCTCGCGCAGACGATGAAATGTTTCTTCTCCGTCCATGAAAGGCATGGTCAGATCGAGCAGCACCAATTGGAATGCATGCGGCTGTCGCCGAAATAGATCGAGCGCTTCAAACCCCGATTGCGCGGTCACGACTTGATAACCCGCTTCGCCCAGCAGTCGCTTCATCAAAACCAGCGCCATCTGCTCGTCATCGACAACAAGGATGGTCGGCTTGGCACGCGGCATTTCGCTGATCGTCTTTGGTTTCAGAAACGACGCGAGCTCAGGATGCATCAGCACTTTTTGATCAGTTCCGCCGGCTTGCTCGGCCAATTGCGCGGCGACTGCTTCCGCACGACCAATGCTCGAGCGAAGCATGTTCAAATATTGTTCCGAGCCTTCGTTCCCTTCCCACAGGTTGCCAATCTCCTCGCTGGTGCCGGAAATGATCTGCAACAGGTTGTTCAATTCACTGGTCGCTTTCGAGACCGATTCTTTCGAAACGGATTTACGCGGCGTGTGCGGCGAGTTGCCTTCAGAGTTCATCCTTTGCTTTTGGGAGCATTCGGGATGCCCTTTTAATAGAAATTATAAGAATGAGATGTGCCAACATGGCTCGCTCGAGCTGCCGTTGATGAGATGAAATCCCGTTCGCAATCTGCCCGAATCGCCTTATATTTTTGACCCCCGGATTATGCACGAACTACGCATCGAAAACCTCCATGTCTCCATCGGCGACCAGCAGATCGTGCGCGGTCTGAGTCTGGCCGTGCCGCAAGGTGAGGTGCACGCCATCATGGGCCCGAACGGTTCCGGCAAAAGCACGCTTGCCAAGGTGATGGCTGGTCATCCCGATTATCACGTGACCAAAGGCAAGATCACCATGGACGGCGAAGACCTTCTCGCACTCGAGCCGGATGATCGCGCCCGCAGAGGGCTTTTTCTCGCTTTCCAGTACCCGAGCGAGATTCCGGGCGTGACCATTGCGAATTTTTTGCGGGCCGCGCTTCAAGCCCGTTTGCCTGAAGGCGAAGAACTCGAAGCGACCGAATATTACGCCAGGCTTTACGAAAAAATGGAACTTCTTGGCATGGATCGTTCGTTTACGTCGCGCGCAGTCAATGAAGGTTTTTCCGGTGGAGAAAAAAAACGGACTGAGATTTTGCAACTAGCGATGCTCGAGCCGAAGTACGCGGTCCTGGACGAAACCGATAGCGGACTGGACATCGACGCCCTCAAAGTGGTCGCTCGCGGCGTAAATACGATGCGAGGACCGAACCTCGGCATCCTGTTGATTACGCATTATCAAAGACTTTTGAATTACATCGTTCCCGACCATGTTCATGTTATGGTTCAGGGCCGGATCGTGCGTAGCGGCGGGAAGGATTTGGCCCTTGAGCTCGAGGAACGCGGTTACGATTGGGCGCGCGCGGGAGCGGATGAACCAGTGCTGACGAGATAAGATCGACAATGAAAACTAAAAACAAAGCGGTCGATATCAATCGGAGCATCGGCGATTTTCATTACAAAATTGATTACGCCAAGGATGCCGGCAGCGGCCTGAGCGAAAAAACCGTCCACTATATTTCCGATGTGAAGGAAGACCCGGATTGGGTCCGCGAATTTCGTCTCCGCGGTCTGAAGACTTTTCTCGAGAAACCGTTGCCGACGCATTGGGCGAGCAAAGATCTTGAGGCGATCGATTTCGACAAGATCCGTTATTACCTCGCGTCCGGCGACGCGGCCAAGCGGACCTGGGAAGAAGTGCCCGAGGACATCAAACGCACGTTCGAGCGGCTCGGCATTCCCGAACAAGAGCGAAAATTTCTCGCCGGCGTGGAAGCGCAGTTCGACAGCGAAGCGGTTTACTCAAACATCAAGAAGGCGGTCGGCGAACAGGGAGTCATTTTCGTTGGATCAGCCGAAGGTTTGAAAAATCATCCCGAAATTTTCCGGAAGTGGTTCGGCAAAGTTATCCCGATCGGGGACAACAAATTCAGCGCGTTGAACTCCGCCGTCTTCAGCGGCGGATCGTTCATTTACGTGCCGCCTGGGGTCAAGGTTAAGCATCCGCTCCAGGCGTATTTCCGCATCAACGCCGAAAACTTTGGCCAGTTCGAGCGCACCCTCATCATTTGCGATGAAGGTTCGGAGCTGACTTACATGGAA
>DASTJU010000269.1:0-2470 GCA_035716295.1 Chthoniobacterales bacterium
CTACCACGGTTTACAGGGTCTTGGTCTTAGCCTGAATACGATCAGCTGGATTGCTGTTCCCGTTACGGTGGGTTGGTGCGCCTTGAGCGTTTGGCTCGCGCGCAAACAGCGCATCTTAGCCGAAGCGCAGGAACAGGCGCATCATGAAGTTGCGCGAACGGCCTAAAAATTATTTCGCTAGTTCGTAGAGATATTCGACAAACGACATGACTGCGCCGTCGAAGCTCTGGATCTTTGGGTTAGTCGATTCGATCACATAATATTCGTCGGGCGCGTGGGCGCCACTGCCGTGACCGAGTCCGAAATGTCCGGCCGCGAGTTTCAACGGTTCACCGGTAAATGCATAACCCGGATAGGAGCCGGCGTTGCGCGGCCACAATAGCGCATCGATGCCGAAACCTTTGTAAGTCGCGACTTGCGCCTTGATCAGCGCCGAATCTTTCGAGGTGCTGGTTGGATCGTAACCGCCGGTCATGTTCACTTCGATGTCGCCGAAGCCGCGTTTCGCCAGATGTGCCTTCAACGCGGCCAGTGCGTCGGCCGCTTTCATGTCCGGCACAAGGCGCATGTCGATCTTGGCCACCGCGCGATGTGGCAGAATGGTTTTTCCGCCGGGCCCGGTGTAACCGCCGACCAATCCTTCAATGTTCACCGTCGGTTGCGATTCCAATCGCTCGTTCGCCTGTTGCCATGGCAAATCGTCGATCCAATGTTGCGTGCTGAATTGTTTCTTCGCGTTTGCTTCGCTACGCACTTTCGAAACGTTCGCGATCATTTCCTTCTCTTCGGCGCTCAGCGGTCGCGGCTGCGGGTAGTTGTCGACCTTGATCGTGTTCCCGTCTTCCGACACGAGCGTATTGAGCGCATGAACCAAACGCCACGCTGGACTGTCGATCATCGCCTTGAGCGACGAATGAATGTCTTTTGCCGGGCCGCGCCCCCATTTTTCACCGCTCGAGACGAGCTCGAGTTCGATCACGCCTTTGGAGCCAAGGTTCACGGTTACGATTCCGTCCAAATCCTGCGTTGCCGACGGCATGAACACGCCAACGCATTTTTTGAGTGCGTCTAACACTTCTGGTCGGCGGACAAGCTGAGGAATATGTGGCGAACCAATTTCCTCTTCGCCCTCCGCCACCATCACCAGATTCACTGGCATTTTTTTGTTCGCGCCGCGAATCGCGTGCAGTGCCGCGAGAAACGCGGCTTCCGGTCCCTTTTGATTCACCGCGCCGCGGCCGACGATTGCTTTCCCGAGCGGCGGTTTGTCGACGATCTGCGCCTCGGTCGGCGACGATGTCCATTCTGCCGGGTCGAATTGTTTTACGTCGTACATGAAATAAAGGCCGACGGTTTTCGGCGCGCCCGCATCGAGCATCGCGAACACGCCCGGTTTTCCGTCAGTGTTGATTACGTCCGCTTTTTGAAATCCGGCGTCGCGCGCCAGCTTCGCCATGTATTCCGCGCCTTCGGGATAACCGCGGTTCTCCGCCGCGATCGACACTTGTGCGATCCAGTCCTGCAACCGCTTCACCGCTTCATCGTGCCGCTTCGTGATTTCGGCTTTGATGTCGGCGTGGTCGTCTGTTGCCGCCATGGTATGCTGCGCCGCAATTGCCAACGTTGTTAAAAAGATAAAAAGTTTTGTTTTCATTTTTACAGTGCCAGGTCTTCTTGCTTCGGCATTGATGCCTCGGCTGTGAGGTTCCCAAATTTCTTCACTAATTCATCGAGCTTAGCGATGTAGTAATCAACGTTCTCATCGCGGTTTTGGGGATCGAAATCGGCGGCGAGCCTGGCCGCCTCATACGCCGGGACCTTCTTAGGCGTACTCTTAATATAATAGCTGACCTGGTCGCCTGGCTTGTAGTCGCGGCCGCTGGCCAGGGCGAGCTCGTAAGCCGCGGCCCGATTCCGCGCAGACCCGGCAATTTTCGCCCGATATTTGTCCAGCGAATCCTGAAGCGTGTCGGTCTTCATTAACATGTCGATCTTCCATTCGCGGTTCCGGATTTTTTTCTCGAACTGGTTTCGAAGATCGACGATCGCCGCAGACTTGCCCTCCATGATGAGCTTGATCATCTCTTCCAGGAAGGCGCGCTGAAATTTTTCGAGACCGCGCGACTTCAATGCGCCGCCTTTAATGATGACGTCGCCGTCCCTCGTCAGCAGCGCATAATTTTTCGCTTTGTAGCTGAACATCGCCTCGAACTGCTCGTCGAATTCGACTTCGATTCCCGGCGGCAATTCTTTGGCCAACCCCTTTTGCAACTCGTCGATGTCGATCTTGGCCGGCGGCACGAAATAAATTCCGTCAGTGTCGACCTCGATCACCTTCGCGCCATGCCCGTTCAGCCACTCGATCATCTTCTTCAACAGGTCGCGTCCAATTTGCGTGACTCGCGCGGCCGCATCGAAGTCGGCGAAATGTCCCTGGCCGAATCCAAGATAGCCGTAGAAGCTGTTGATC